>JAQWRF010000050.1 GCA_029243845.1 Planctomycetota bacterium
CCGATTCGTGGGTGATCAAAAACGATTTCTCTGCTAACGATGTGCCGCAAGAAGAGCATATCCACCTCTTGAAGCGTTCGGTTGATAAGGCCAAGAAAGATCTCGATCAGCTGATGGGTGAAGATGAAGTCGAAATGCCGCAATCCTGCCTCGAGGCATGGCGTTTATTAATGAACTACCTCGAAGTTGAGATGGCTGATTATGGTGGTAAATGGATGATTGAATCCTTCGAATTCACTTCGTTTAATAAATCTGCAAATGAACCAGCGCATGTTGGTGTTAAGTTCGGCATTACTATTTTTCCTGATAGTAGCGGTCAGTTAATTGGCAGGTTCGATCGTTTGCAACGCAATTTGCAGGCGCAAGATTTTACCGTTGGTCAGGTCGAAATTCCGTCTACCGAACCGGCGTCGATTCCTGAGGCGAAGACCGCAATTGTTGAAGTGGATATCCTGGCGATAAACCCAAACGTTAGTAAAAAGTCATGAATAACCGTAGCACACTTTACACTTTAGTTGGCCTCGCGGTTGCCGCGCTTATCGGAAGCTTGTGGGCAGAGTCAAATCTCGAATACTGGGAAGACTCTTTGCGCTCGCACCAAACCCGTTATAAGGCCATTTGGGAAGAATGTGACGACTTAGAAATGCGTCGCGAAAAAGCACCAAAGGGTAGTGACGAGCAATCGTTCCGCTTGCATTTTCAAACTCAAGCTTACTCGGCACAGATGGGCGATATCAACGTTAACGTGAATACTCGCAATCGTAATGCTGTAGAAGACAAGATTTTTAAAATTGAGTTTGCCAAGGGAGACCAAGGTTTCCGTCGCGACCAATTGCGCAACTTTTTGTTTAATGCAGAATTGTTGTACCCACGTGTGCGAACCACTTCGTTGGTAATTAAGCCGCACTCTGAAGGCGCGCGCAGCCGTGGCATTGATACAGGGGTCGAGAGAATAGATTTATGGGATATCACCAAGCTCGAGATGCGCCAACGTTCGCCAAAGGCTAAGAACTAAGTCGCGCCCAGTCGAATCCCCTTTGTTCGAATATCTTTAGATCTTCGATGGTGTCTAAATCGTTCAGTAGCGGTCCGAGATGCACTTTTAAATTGCAGGAGTCGGCCGCGGCAATGGTTTGTTGAAGTACATGCTCGGTGCTCCAGTCAATACCACCAAACAGTTGCGGATGCACTTTGTGCATCGCCATGAATGCGTAACCGCCATCGAAGGTTGGCGCTATGGCTACGTCGTTTTCGCTTAAATGCGAGCATAGTTCGCTGATGTAGTCCGGATGTAAATCAGGCGCGTCAGTGCCGCTGACCGCAATCCAATTCTTGTAAGGAGTCGCTTGCAAGGCGTGAAGCATGCGCTGTCCGAGGTCGCGCCCTTGCTGAGTGCTTAGGCTGTCGTAATGGCTCAACCATTCTCCGAGCTCTTGCGTCGAATCACCAGCCGCGGACCACAAATGTCGTTGCCAATTATCATTTTGCAGGCGTTGCCAGAAATCAGAGGCCATCTTTCTGTAAATGCGCCGCGCCTCAGTGTCGCCAATAGATGCCGCCAACCGCGTTTTGACAGGACCAGCCTGCCAATGCTTGGCCATAACGACGATTGAATTGCCCGAAGTGCGATTATTCATGTAACAGAGATACTCTAACATGCGAATAAGGTGTAAGTAAGTTAAGAAGTGCTAAACTACGCATTGAAATCATGACATCTGAAAAACTCTCCGATCTCTCGCAGCGCACCGTTAACGACGCTGTTTCCACTCGTTATGCCGAAGGCGCTAATGCTGTGGTTCCCGAATTGTGCTGCCCGGTCAGTTATGACGGCAAATATCTCGAAAAGCTTCCGCAAGAGATACTTGACCGCGATTACGGCTGTGGCGATCCTTCGCGCTTTGTTGCTGAAGGTGAAACTGTTCTCGACTTGGGTTCAGGAGGCGGAAAAATTTGTTATATCGCTAGCCAAATCGTTGGCCCTGAAGGCGGAGTGATTGGCGTTGATATGACTCCCGACATGCTAGCTTTAGCGCGGGGGCATCAGCAGTCCATGGCCAAAAAAATAGGGTGGGCTAACACGGCATTTTATCGCGGGCAAATAGAAAACCTTAAACTTGATTTAGACAAATTAGATTCGTGGTTGGTCAATAATCCGGTAAAAGATGTCGAGTCGATGCAAGCAATGCAGGCTGAAGCAACCCGCCAAGAAAATGAAGAAACGATGATTGCTGATGCAAGCATTGATGTGGTTGTGTCGAATTGCGTACTGAACTTGGTCGCACCACATTTAAAGCATAAGTTGTTCGATGAAATTTACCGAGTCTTAAAGCCAGGCGGACGCGCTGTCATTTCCGATATTGTTTCGTCGGTTAGGGTGCCGGAAGAAATGCAAAAAGACTCTGAGTTATGGTCAGGGTGCATCTCGGGTGCACTCGAAGAGTCTGATTTTATTCAGGCATTCGTCGAAGCGGGGATGATTGGTGTTACTAGTGTCGTGCGCCAGCAAGAAGCATGGCAAACCGTTGACGACATCGAGTTTCGCTCGTTGACCGTTATCGCCTACCGTCCGCAAGAAGCACCCTGTTGTGCCGCTGGTGGCGAGGTGATGTATAACGGCCCGTTCGAAGAAGTTAGTGACGAGAGCGGCATGGTGTTTATTCGCGGCGAACGTGTTGCGGTCGACGCCGGACAGTTGGCAATGTTTAACACTGCTCCATACCAAGATATGTTTACTTGCTTCGATGGCGCCGGTACCGATGTCTCGGTTCGCGAATCTGATGGCGGTTGTTGCTAATTACTAATGGTTGACTTTGCTTTTCCGTCGCTTCGCCGATTAAATTTTTCTACGTTACAGTTCAATATAGGGCGTTTGTGTAATCAAGCCTGCTTGCATTGCCATGTCGATTCCTCTCCAGCATTAACGGGTCCGCAAGATAATTCTTCAAGAGAGTTGGTCGATAAAGTTATTGCGCTGCTTGTCGCTAAGCCTAACATCACAACTTTAGATTTAACCGGCGGCGCCCCTGAATTAAATGAAAACTTTAGGCGCCTAGTGATTGCTGCAACAGAAATGCAACGGCAAGTATTGGTACGCCATAATTTCACGGTGCAAGAAGAAGATGGTCAAAGTGATTTGCCGCAGTTTTTCGCTGAACATGAGGTAGAGCTTTTTTGCTCGCTGCCTTGCTACCTCGAAGAGAATGTAAACCAACAACGCGGCGGCGGTGTATTTGAATCGAGTATTAACGCATTGCGTGCCTTGAATGCAGCGGGTTATGCGCAACCTCAATCGGCGCTCAAGCTTAATTTGGTTTATAACCCACTTGGCGACAGCTTGCCGCCAGCGCAGCAAGGGCTCGAGGATGATTACCGTCGGGTGTTGTCCGAACAGTATTCTGCACAATTTAGCAACTTGTTAACGATTACTAATCAGCCCATTCATCGCTTCAAGCATTTCTTGCAGCGCGAAAACAAGCTAGACGGGTACATGGACTTGCTGCGTGATAACTTTAATCCGCAAACCTTGGATAGCTTAATGTGCCGTCGCGCCATTAGCCTGCGCTGGGATGGCAAGCTCTTCGATTGCGATTTTAATTTGGTAAAAAACATGCCCATGTCAAATGAACAGGGTGTGCCTCTAACCATCGACGATTTATTGGTTGCCGGTTTTGAATCAGAAGAAATTGTTGTCGATGATCATTGCTTTGCCTGTACAGCGGGCGCAGGTTCGAGTTGCGGCGGTAGTTTGGTCCAAGAGGTTTCATGAATAAATCTCTACTGCTAATCTCGGTGATAATTTTGGCGTTAGGCGCGTGGTTTTTTCTTTTACAAGAGCACACTGGTGTCGCACTTGACTGGGTACGAGATAAAGGTCCGATGGGCGCGGTTGTGGCAGGGCTAGTTTATGCCTTGGCAACCGTGTTGATGATTCCTGGGTCTGCGGCCACGCTTGCTATCGGCGCTATTTACGGCCCATGGATCGGATTACTCATTGTGTCGCCAGCTAGTGTCTTGGGTGCAACTATGGCTTTTGTCTTGGGACGCGGTGTGTTTCGACCCACTATCGAAAAGAGAATGCAGGGCTCCAATAAATTCAAAGCACTGCAAGCAGCAATCTCCGATAACGGGTTAAAGATTTTAACCCTAGTAAGGCTGTCACCTATTTTCCCGTTTACCGTTATCAATTACGCTTTTGGCTTAACGCGAATCTCTTTACGTAGATATGTTGTAGGATCCTTCGTTGGCATGTTGCCGGGCACCTTACTTTACGTTTATCTAGGCTCTGCGGTGGGTGATGTGGGTCAGTTGATGAGCGATGGTGTACAAGACAGCGGGCGTGCGGGTAGCTTAATGTTTTATGGCGGCCTAGTTGCAACAGCAGTAGTAACGATTATCATTACAAAAGTCGCGAAGCAAGCATTGGCCGACGCGACGACATCCACGGCAAATAATAATGACGCTATTACAAAATAACGAACACGACGACCGCTTGCAAAAACTTGTAGGTCCGCGTGATTGGCAATCGCCGCAACCGCATCGTCTTTACGACTTGGTGGTCATTGGCGGAGGCACGGCCGGATTAGTCTCAGCGGCGATAGCGGCTGGCTTGGGCGCTAAAACGGCATTGATTGAATCGGATTTGATGGGCGGCGATTGCCTCAACTACGGATGCGTGCCATCCAAGGCATTGCTAGCTGTTTCTCACCGCTTGCGTTATTTGCGCGAGGCCGCCGAGTACGGTATGCCGGCGTCAAACGGCGAGGTAGATTTCGCCAAGATTATGCAGCGCTTGCGAAAGTTGCGCGCCGATATCGCGCATCACGACAGCGCACAACGCTTCACCGATTTGGGCATTGATGTTTTTATAGGTCAGGGCGAGTTCCTGAATGAAGACACGGTCCATGTGATAAGCGACGATGGTGGATTACGCGCGCTGCAATTTAAGCGTTGCGTGGTCGCTACTGGCGCGCATCCAGCTTCTTTGCATATTGAGGGTATCGATACAGTTGCGCCAATGACTAATCGCGACATTTTCAATCTTGAGAAATTGCCTAAGCGCTTGACGGTGATTGGTGCAGGTCCAATCGGTGTTGAAATGGCACAGGCATTTGCGCGCTTTGGGTCTAAGGTAAGCATGATTGCTTTAGACAATCAAGTATTACCACGTGAAGACGCAGAGGCCGCTCAAGTCGTAAACCAAGCTTTGAAAGATGATGGCATCGAGTTGTTTTTGGGCGCACAGATCACTAAGTTTGTTGCCGGTGAGTCCTCTAAACAAATTCGCTTCGAGCTGAATGGCCAAAGTCATGTTGTAGATGCCGATGAAATACTATTGGCAACCGGGCGCGCGCCAAACATTGACGAACTTGATCTCGCAAAGGCGGGCATTTCCTTTGATAAAGTGGGGGTAAAAGTAAATGACAAGTTGCGTACATCGAATCCTCGCGTATATGCAGCGGGCGACGTGATAGGTGACTTTCAGTTCACTCACGCTGCGGATGCGATGGCGCGCATCGTTGTCCGCAACGCTTTCTTTTTCGGTAACAGTAAATTGAGCGACCTGGTGGTGCCGTGGGCGACTTATTGCGACCCCGAGTTGGCGCATGTTGGCTTGCACCTTAGCGATAGCGAAGATGCCATGTGCGAACTCGACGCGTTACGTTTCGATTTTAAAGACATTGACCGTAACCTGCTAGAAGGCGAGACAACCGGTTTCGTGAAAGTAGTCGTTGAAAAAGAATCTAATGTCGTGCGTGGTGCCACTATAGTTGGCAATCATGCCGGAGATTTGATTGGCGAAATGACCTTAGCAATCCAAAATAAAATGAAGCTCAGTGACTTTTCTGGGATCATCCACGCCTATCCAACGACGGCTTCGATATTTAGCCGTCTGGGCGACAAGGCTAGTGGGGCGCGCTTGACACCATTCGTTGCCAAGTTGCTGAAAAAGATTATTTCTTGGCGCCGCTAATGCCGAGCATTTCTATTTGCGCTGTCATCCCAACTCTTAACGAAGAGGAGCATGTCGCGCAATGTATTGCAGAACTTAAAAACCAAAGTGTCTCGCAAATAATTGTTGCCGACGGAGGATCTGATGATCGCACGATTGAGATAGCCCGCGAACTAGGAGTAGAAGTCGCAAGCAGCCAACGCGGACGTGGCCATCAATTACAGGCAGCGATTGACCATACTGATTGCGATTTAATATGGATGATTCACGCGGACTGCATTCCCCCAACTATGGCGGTACAAGCAATCGGCCAATCGGTGACCGCTGGTGCGAGGTGGGGCGCATTCATGATTGAGCATGTCGTGCCAGTTGCTGCGAGCAAACGGATGACTTGGTGCTTACGCATGGCCAATAAGCGTTCACGAACGACCTCGTTGCCTTATGGAGATCAAGCGATTTTCGTGCAGCGCGAATTACTGATACAAATCGGCGGCGTCCCCAAGCAGGAGTTAATGGAAGACTTAGAGCTAAGTATCCGGCTTAACAAAGTCGCGCCACCGCTAATCATCGAAAACAGGGTATCCGTAAATCCGCGGCGCTTCATTCGCCGCCCAATAACGACATTCATCGCATGGATGCTTTTCCCTTTGCTCTATCGCTTCGGGGTCTCA
>JAQWRF010000068.1 GCA_029243845.1 Planctomycetota bacterium
GACGTAATCCACAAAGGATTTGCCGCGCAAGTCATCTAACTTTTGCTGCAACAACTGCGGAGTACTCATTAGTGGTGGATTGTTTTGAATTTCACAAACCGTAGTTACCCCACCGTGTAATGCGCCGCGCGAGCCGAATTCATACCCTTCTTTGCGCACCAATCCAGGTTCGCGAAAGTGAACGTGGCAATCGACCAAACCAGGTAGCAACCATCTTTTCTCGACATCAACGACTTGCTCCCCGTCGTTCGCAGTCAATTGGGCACCTATTTCAGTAACCACACCATCGGCTACCCGAAGGCTGTCGGCGTCGACGAATTTGTCGCCATCAAAAATTATTGCGTTAGTAAAAAGGAGAGCATTCATTTTTTATCCACCTCGGGTGTGCATTTCTAAATGCGGGTCGGCGAGTAATTCATCGAGATCAAACGACGTTTGACGAGATTCAAGCTCGCTACGCTTCACGGCGGTTTGTGCATCTCGAGTTAACCATAACTGGCGCCAAAGTTGGAGCAATTTATCCTGATCATCGGCGCGAATAGCGTCGAGCAGGTTCTCGCCACTAGTTGCGTAAAGGCAGGAATACCAATTACCATCGGCTGTCACGCGGCTGCGATCACAGTCGGCGCAAAAAGCCTTACTCATTGAAGCGATGATGCCAAATTCGTAGCCATTAGCGAGACGATAAACTTTCGCTGGCGCTGACGCAGAGACAGCGTCAACAGTTTCTATGTCACCAAAGTGTTGCGACAAAGTTTCCAGTATCTCTGATGCCGTAACCAACTTGTCCTCGTGCCAATTAAGAGCACCGCCTACGTCCATGTATTCTATATAACGAAGTTGCACGTTTTGTGATTGCGCAAATTCTAGCATAGTAATAAGTTCGTCACAATTTTGACCGCGAATAACGACCATATCGAGCTTGGTCTTTTCAAAACCTGCGGCAGCGGCTGCGCTAATTCCCCTTAAAGTATTTTGCAAGCCATCTACTTTGCAGAGACGAATAAAGCGTTCGGCGATTAGAGTATCAATACTGATATTCAATCGTTGCAGGCCAGCATCTTTAAGTGACTGCGCGTGCTCTTCAAGCAAATAACCGTTGGTGGTGAGCGCTAATTCTTGTAGGCCATCAATAGCAGCTAATTCTTCTACTAAAAGAGATATGTCTTTACGCAGCAATGGCTCGCCACCCGTGAGCCTAATTTTACGTCCGCCTGCTTTGACAAAAACACGCGCTAATCGCCCCATCTCTTCAAAGCTGAGGATGTCGTCTTTTGGCAACCACTGATAAGTATCTTGTGGCATACAGTAATCGCATCGAAAATTACAACGATCAATGACAGATAAACGCAAGCTATGTTGCGGTCGATTTAAAGTGTCAAGCGCTGCGTCCATCACTAAATCCGAGTTCGAGGCGCATGCGATCTGCTCGTGCAGTGTCGCGTTGATCGGCATTCATGCTGATTGCCGCTGCCATTTGCAAATGGCCAGGCTGCACAGCGAATGAAAGCTGTAACAGTCGATGTGGGTTCATGCTAAAACCAATTTCTTGACAAACGCCTGTATTAATACCTAAATTGATCAAGCTGAGAAATGTCAGGGACTGGCGCGTGGTCATCTGTTGCACTTCTTTTATTTGTTTGAGTGCTTGCTTCAAGTCGACGGTCAACGCTACTCGCGCCCGCGTGTCGTCACAATATTGCTGGCGAATCGATCGTTCGTAACTCGCTACTTCGTGCCCGTAATTAGAAACAGCCAACAACTGCTCGCTACTTGAAGAGCCAAGGGTACGCTGATTAGAAATCTGATAAAGGTGGCCTATCGCACGCGACCCTTCGCCATGTACACCACGTACTGCGAGACCAGCCGCTCGTGCGGCTTGCAGGGAACGCTGCAATGGAGCTTTCGCACGCGCCAATGCTGGCAGATGCAGCATGATGCTTGCGCGCATACCACTACCGGTGTTAGTCGGACATGAAGTCAAGTAACCGTAGTCTTTGCTAGTAGCGAACTCGTGCGCCTCCGCTAGAACACGTTCGACGCGTTGCGCACGACGCAAGGCTGATTCGAGATCGAGCCCCTTCGAGATGCCTTGTATGCGAAAATGGTCTTCTTCGTTAATCATAACGGAATGCGCACCACGCATACCATAGAACAACATCGTTGGGCGCTCTACATTCAGCAATTCACGCGATGCCAAATTACGTTCGAGCACAAATTCTTTAGCCGAATCGCTTAGCGAACGCACTTCTAAAATATTGCCGTCTATATCGCACTGACGCAAAGCACTAGCAGTAGCAGCAAGGATGTCTTCTGCGTCTTCGTCAGCGAGCTGTTCAGGGAATGCGCGATCAGCGACATTACGGGCAAGTCTAACGCGAGCACTCACAACTACATCTTCTATGGGACCGCCTGTTTTAAGCCAAGCAGGTGTAGTTTGTAATAATGCCTGTAAGCGCGTTTCAGTTGACATTACAAGATTGATTTACCGAATGCACTAGCAACGAGATCAATCATATTTTTTGCGCCTTGATTACAATTATCAAGCAACGGATTTAGCTCGGCGATTTCCATGGACAGCATGCGTTGCGTTGCCGCAAATTGCTCGAGCATATAATGGGCCTCTCTAAAGTTCACTCCACCAGGAACGGGGGTGCCCACTCCGGCGACGACATCGGGGTCGAGACCATCGACATCGAAGCTTAAGTGAAAGCCGTCGGTGTCGACGTTTACCACCTGCAGCACCTCTTCGACGACTTGTGGCATGCCTTTGGCGTCGATATCAGCCATGGTCCAAACGTTGATGCCCGATTCGCGAATCAATTGCGCTTCTCCGCGATCGATATCGCGGATACCGACTAGGGCCACATTTTCGTGAGAAATAGTCGGAGAGTGATTGGACAAGGAGGCCAAAGCATTTGACGAGCCACTAATGCCCAATAAGTGCGCTAGAGGCATGCCGTGAATGTTACCACTCGGCGAGGATTGTGGCGTATTCATGTCGCCATGCGCATCAAACCAGACCACGCCAAATTTCTTATTCTTCGCTGCACAGTGATTGGCAATACCAGAAATAGTGCCCATCGCAATCGAATGGTCGCCCCCTAAGACCAAAGGGGTATGGCCGTCGTTCATAGTTTGCTCGACCTCGTCACGCAAGCTTAAACAAACTTGCACGATTTCTTGCTCAAACCGATAAGACTTATCGCCAAAGCTTTCACGTGATTCACATGATGGCACCGGGATGTCAGACTGCAAGCCGACATCAAAGCCTAATCGGCGCAAGGCGCTGTCTATGCCAGCCGCGCGTAACGCACTTGGGCCTAAATCAGTACCGCGACGCGACGCACCTAAATCTAAGGGCACGCCAATTATTTTTACTATACGATCGTTGAGATTAGTCATGTTATTCTGGGCTGACGCCGAGTATTGAAATCACCTTGGCTGTCATTTCTTCTTGCTTAGCCTTATCGACGGATTCTAGATTCATGCGCAATAGTGGTTCTGTGTTAGAAGCACGCACGTTCACCCACCACCAGCCTGGAGTTTCGACATCACCGTAAGAGATGGTAACTCCGTCGAGGTCGTCGATGGAATCCGCATCGCTAAATTCTTCGCGCAAGCGGTCCATGGCACCTTGCTTGTCGTCAATGTGAAAATTAACTTCGCCGGTGGAGTGGTAGCACATTAATTCGTCAAGCAGCTCGGAGAACTTCTTAGTGCTACGCGAGAGAAGGTTAAGCACGCTAAGCAGAATTATTTCTGAGTTGTCGGCATACCAATTATCTCTGAAGTAATAGTGACCGGACAGTTCTCCACCGAATGGAGCATCGTGTTCGCGCATCGTTGCTTTGAGGAAAGAGTGACCGACACGTTCTTTACGTGGTACTCCACCGAGATCTAAAATCGTCTTCGGCAAAATCCAGGATGAGCGCAAATCGTAAACTATCGAGGCGCCCGGCTCTCCTTTAAGAACTTCACGCGCGACAAGAGCTGTAACCACATCGTTGCCAATAGCGCGTCCGCGGTCGTCAACGAAACAACAACGGTCAGAATCTCCATCGAAAGCTGCGCCAAGTTCGGCACCACTCTCAATCACAAATTTTTGTAGGTCGACTAAAGTGCTTAGCTTAAGTGGGTTTGCTTCGTGGTTCGGGAAGGTGCCATCGAGTTCATAGTACAGACCTTGGTGCTTAATTTGCGGAACCGCGTTCAACACAGCCGGAAAGCTATGTGCGGCCATACCATTCGCCGCATCTGAAACAATGTTCACCTCGCGCGTCAAATCGGCCCACTGTGCAACGTGTTTCGCATAGTCATCGAGAGTATCGACATGAGTACGATTACCACGCTCGGCAACGGGCTGCGGCATATCACCGGTAGTGGACATTTGCTCTATTTCCTTAATGCCGTTATCGCCAGAAATGGGTTTCGCTTCTGAAGCGCACAACTTAAAGCCAATATATTGCTTAGCATTATGACTAGCAGTAACATTCATGCCACCAAAAGATTTAAGATGGCCAATCGCGAAGTAGCACTGCGGAGTTGACGACAAACCGATATCGATAACATCGATGCCGCCATCGAGAATACCTTCGATGACTTCATTATGGATTTCTGGCGCCATGGTGCGCATATCGCGCCCCACGACCAATGGTCCTTGGCCCATAAAATCGGCGAATGCTCGGCCAATGCGGCGAGCAAGATTAGAGTCGATTTGATCAGGGTAGGTTCCTCTGATATCGTAAGCTTTAAAAACTGACATAATTAAGTATTAAGCGTTTAGGATTGAGTTAAGGGACGAGCCAGCACGTTCGACGTCGCTAGAGCTCAGGTGCCGATGCGTTACGAAACGCAGCAAACGGTCGCCGAGTGCTAAGGCTAGCACGCCACAGTCCGCAAGCGCTGCCTCGACCATCGGTGCGTCAAGATCAGGTTGAGTTATTTCCAAGAAAAGAATGTTGGTATCTATGGTTTCTTGGGCCATGCGCGCACCTTGCAAACCAAGCACCATACCACCTAATTGGCGGCACAAAGCATTATCTAAAGCAAGTCGCTGTGGCATTTCATCTAGTGCAACAAGACCGCAAGCCGCAAGAACACCAGCTTGATGCAAGCTGCCTCCCATCCATTTGCGTACACGCCGCGCGCGCTCGATGAAGGCACCGTCGCCAAGCAAGATCGCGCCAACGGGACAACTGAGGCCTTTCGACAATGAAATCATCAAGGAGTCGCACACATCGCCATAATCGGAAAACGGCAATTCTGTTTCGACTTGCACGTTGAACAATCTCGCGCCATCAAGATGAATAGGCACTCCACGATTAAGTCCGAAAGCGTGTAGCTCCTGCAAATAGTCAATCGGTAGAATCGTGCCACCACTAAGTAAATGTGACTGCTCAGAGCAAATTAATCCCGTGCGCGGCATGTGCACACTTATGCCACGCATCGCCTGCGCCAGATGGCCAAAATCTAGCTGGCCCCTGCTAGAAGCAAGCGTTCGCGTTTGGACCCCAGCAATGCGGGACAAACCGCCGCCTTCTAATTGAAAAATGTGCGAACTGTCATCGACAATTATTTCTTCGCCAGGGACAGTATGCGCCGCAACCGCAGCTTGGTTGGCCATCGTGCCACTAGGGAAAAACAGCGCGGCTTCTTTGCCGAATAAGTTTTGAAAGTGTCGCTCTAATTCTTGAGTGGTTGGATCATCGCCATGAGCATCGTCGCCAAGCCGTGCTTTTTGCATGGCGTCGTACATTCGCGCCGTTGGCTTGCTGACGGTATCAGAACGAAAATCAGAGTATTTCGACATTAAATGTTTTCGAGGAAGCGACGCACACGGCCGACGCCCTCTTCGATGTTTGCGATAGAGTTCGCATATGAAAAGCGAATGTAGCCTTCGCCTTCAGCGCCAAAGGAGGTACCGGCAAGACAAGCAACACCCGCCTCGCTTAAGATGCGGTCTTGCATGTCAATGGACGACAAACCGAATTGTTTAATGTTCGGGAAAACATAAAAAGCACCCACCGGCAAGTGGCAGTCAACACCAGGGATATCGTTAAGCAAGTTAACCATGTGCTTGCGGCGCACATCAAATTCGCTCAGCATGGCATCGACTCCTGATTGGTCGCCAGCGAGAGCTTCCATGCCAGCGCGTTGGCTAAACGATGCCGTACAAGAATTTGAATTAACCATCAACTTAGTGAAGGATTGGGCCAAATCAGGACGCATCACGCCAAAGCCCATGCGCCAACCCGTCATCGCATAAGTTTTAGACCAACCATCAAGCAGAATAACGCGATCGCGGATTTCAGGATCTTGCATTGGGCTAACATGCTCGATACCATCGTAAAGCATGCGCGCGTAAATCTCATCGGACAAAATCCAGATGTCTGGGTAATCTTTTAGCACCTTCAGCACTGCTTCGAGCTCGGCGCGTTCGGTCACTCCGCCAGTCGGATTAGCAGGCGAGTTAAGAATGACCATTTTTGTCTTAGGAGTGATTCTAGAAATCAAATCCTGTGGATCAAGGGCGAAGCCATTTACTTCGCGTAGTGGGCACGCCACAGCCTTGCCGTTCACGAAGTTAATCATCGACTCGTAAATCGGAAAACCAGGATTCGGGTAGATGACTTCGTCGCCAACGTCAATCAAAGCTAACATCGCATAAAACATCGTTGGCTTGCCGCCAGGCACAATCGTGACTTCGTCAGCACCACATTCGATGCCGCGCGTTCGTGCTACGTAATCTGCAACCACTTCGCGAGCGTCCGGCATGCCGTTAGCCGGGCCATAGTGGGTGTAGCCATCACGTAGCGCCTGTATACCGGCATCTACAATGTTTTTGGGCGTATCGAAGTCGGGCTCACCAATTTCAAGGTGAATAATGTTTTTGCCCTGAGCCTCGAGAGCTTTCGCCCGTGCTAGCACTTCGAAGGCCGTTTCAGTGCCGAGGCGGCTCATGCGCTCGGCCAATTTGATGGGTGGTAAGGAAGATGTCATGTAGTTGATTTTGCGCGCCTATTCTACTTGCGCCGTACACTATTTCAGCGTTCCGAATATGGAACATCAGACCTCTCGCAGGTAGCTTTATACTTGGCATGCTAGTTGCACTACCCTACCGATGAGTAAAATTTTCAGCATTATCTGCATCCTACTGCTTGGCGCCTGCTCCAAGCCAGCGGAATTGGTTATTTACTGTTCGCTCGATCAAGATTTAAGTGAACAAATCATTCGTGACTTCGAGAAAAAGCACGACATTGAGATTAATGTGCAATTTGACGTCGAGCGCAATAAAACTGTCGGGCTGGTATCGCGCATCATCGCCGAGGCCAAAAACCCACGAGCTGACGTGTTCTGGAACAACGAAATCGCTCACACTATTCGCTTGAAAGATTTAGGCTTAACGACAGCTTATGCCCCTGCCACTGCCGAAGGCATACCCGCTATTTTTATTGACGCGGATAACCACTACACCGGCTTTGCAGCCCGCGCGCGAGTGATCATGTATCGCACTGATATCGAGGTGAATTATCCGAAGCACCTTAATGATTTCCTCAACCCTGAGTACGCCGAAAACGGCGTCATGGCGCAACCCCTAACCGGAACAACTCTATCTAACTTTGCGTATCTGATTCAGCAAAGTTCAACGGCTGAGGTTGTGCAGTGGTTCGACGACGTCAAGTCTGCCGGCCTTGGTTTTGCAGCTGGCAACGCCGATGCCATGCGTCGAGTCTGCGCAGGAGATTACGCATGGTGTTTCACCGATACCGATGACGCGGCTAAAGCAGTGGTCAACGGTTATCCGGTAGCCATTCATTACCTCGATCAAGGTATGGGCGAAAACGGAGCGATGTTAATCCCCAATAGTATTTGCCTACTCGAGGGCGCTCAACAAAACGAGATGGCAAAAAAGTTTATCGACTATGTTGTCTCAGCCGAATGCGAGTTACGATTAGCACATTCAACCTCTGCGCAAATCCCGTTGCACAGCGGCATTACCGCACCGGATGGCATCCTATTGCCGAATCGCGATTACCCCGTGCTCGATATACCATGGGCAGCAGTTGCCGCCGAGCTTGATGACGCGGCATCCACCTTTCAAGAATTGTTTGTGCGATGATGACCTTTAAATCGCCTTGGGTTTGGTTGCTGGCAATCGTCAGCCTGCTTTGTGCATGGCTACCGCTGATGCCTAGCGTAGTGGCCTTTTTCGATTTCCCACAATGGTTAGGCACACTCGACAGTCGTTTACTGCTTCTACTCTGGCGCAGCATCTGGATGTCCTCCGCAGCCGCAATCGGCTCATTGATTCTTGGATGGCCACTCGGTTTATTCCTCGGACGCTATCGCTTCCCATTGCGGTCCACCTATTTATTGTTCTTGCCACTCTCTTTGATGCTACCGCCGTTGATGGTCGCGCAAGCTTGGTACGGTCTAACTGGCATGAGTGGCGTTTGGGCTTCGGTGTTTAGTTTTGCTTGCTGCTATGCTCCACTACCAGCGTTGTTAGTGATTCGCAGTTTAAAGAAGCAAAGCTCTGCCAGCTACGACGCGGCACGCATGGTAAGCGGTGGCCTTGGCCTACGTTTGCTAATCAGTCATACACGTGGTGCAGCTTTTGTCGGCGCAGCCCTTTGTTTCATCTTTAGTATTGGCGATTTCGCGGTGCCTGATTATTTTGCCACTGTAGGTGATTTATTTCATGTTTACTCTTCAGAAGTTTTCAGCAACTCAAGAAATTCAGACTTTACAGCTGGCGCTGTTTCGAGTTTACCGTTAATCGTTATTAGCCTCGCAATGCTGCTAGGTCTTTTACCATGGCTCAAAAACCAACAACAACACACTAGCCAGCAATGCGCCGAGCCACACACGGTAAAGCATTCCATGAGTCTCAGCGTGTTTTGCTTGGGGCTAACAACGATCCTCGTTTTTGCTGTCATCGGGCGCATGTATTTCGAAACCGGAATGCGCGGTCCACTCGCCACCAGTAGCTGGCTGCAAACTTCGAGCAAAGCCTTCAGCGACGCCTTTAGCCTCGGCCGCGCCGACATGATTCGCACTTTTCAATTCGCTTCAATCGGCGCGCTGATCTGCATGGTTGTGGCCCCGCTATGGGCATTCGTCTTTCATTACAGCAGCGGCCTTAAGCGAAATCTGTTGTTTGTCCTACTGGTGCTGCCAATGTTGATTCCGTCGCTCTCGCTCGGTTTCGGCAGCATCGTGGTGTTCAATCAGCCCTACTTAGATGGGTTTTACAATTCGATATGGCTACCTGCGATGCTCATTGCCGGACGCTTCATGCCTATCGCTGTATTGATTTGTATTAATGCTTTAGGCTCACAAGCAGCCGCTGTCGACAATAGTGCCAAGCTACACGGCTTGTCCATCGGCCAGCGTGTTTATGCGTTGTTTGTCCGAAACAACTGGCGCGCGTGCTTGCTTGGTGGCGCACTTGTTTTTGTGTTCGCGATGCGCGAACTCGACTTTGCAATTCTACTTCCTGCCGCAAACCAATCAACCGCAGTTCGGTATTACAACGCACTGCACTTCTCGCGCGATAATTTCGTAGCAGCTTTTGGTTTAAGCATTTGCTTTATATTGTTCTTACCGGTAATGCTACACTCTTGGCTGTCGAAGAAACCGTCTTAGTAATTCATGACTCATCCCATCTTAAACATCCAACAACTGTGCAAGTCTTTCGGCGAGCAGTCCGTGTTGCATGGGCTAGACATGCAATTAGAAGCCGGGCAGCGTATTGCGATTCTTGGAGAATCAGGGTGCGGGAAGTCTACTTTGCTAAGAGTAATCTCTGGCCTCGAAGAATATAACAGCGGTCAAGTCACTCTCGAGCATCCGCGACGTTGCCTAATGGTATTTCAAGATCTCGGGCTGTGGCCCAGTCACACTAGCATGCAGCAATTAATAATGGCGGCCAAAGCATCGAAGATTGACGACGCCGCAGCCAAAGCTGAACGCCTGCTGGAGCAGTTACAAATTTTTCATATTGCTGATCGCAAACCAGCAACCCTCTCGGGTGGCGAAGCACGGCGCCTGGCCTTTGCACGTGTACTTATTTGCCAGCCAAAGCTAATCTTGTTGGACGAGGCTTTTTCTTCCTTAGATGCAGATAATCGTCAACAAGGAATCGAGCTATTACAAGAAGTTCTAGCATTAAGCTCAGCAGCGGTAATCATGGTGACTCACAACCAAGACGACGCCACGCAACTCGACTTCCCTATTTTTGATTTGGTCGGCGGCCAATTACTAGCACGATGAGATTTATTAGTGCACTTTTTGCTGTCCTCGGCATTGCCGCTTTAGCACTGATGCTAGCGCCACAAGAAAGTTTGCCGGCTACAGAATGGTATTCGTCGACCCAATGCCTTGACTGCCATGCCGATGTTGCCGCCGAATGGAAGAGTTCGCATCATGCCTTCGCCTACGAGAACCCCGAAGTACGCAAGCTGTCAAACGACTTTGCCAATCAAGAATGCATCGCTTGCCATGCGCCGCAACCCGTGCTTAAGTTCGAAGCCGGAGAACGGGTGTTAGCTCGCCAATCTGAGCGCGGCCTGGGAGTGGACTGCTTAGCGTGCCACGCTGTGACCGATGGCGGTGTTGCTACCAACAACCGTCAAGCCAACGGTGATGCGCCGTGTCATCCACGCTTTGTTGAGCGTATGGGTAGCGTTCAATTATGCTCTTCATGTCACAACCAGCATAAAACCGTAGACCAATGGCGCGGCGCACCGGACAACTTAAAAGGCAACAATTGTTTAGGTTGCCATATGCCCCAAGAATTCCGTCAAGGCGGTCGAAGCGGAAGTAACCATGCTTTCCCCGCCAGTCACGATTTAGTAGCTTTGCAAAGCGCGGTCAGCTTAGATTTAAAAATTGAGGATGGCGTGGTGCGAACTACCTTAACCAATGATGGTAGTGGCCATAACTTCCCCACCGACGAGCGTTCGCGCGCTGCTGATCTATTCGTGCAATATCAAGTCGACGGCAAGCTGGGCGAATGGCAACGCTTATACCGCTTTCGCGATCCTTACCGTGACGAAACTGATTTAACGAATACACAATTGCCATCCGGGCAGAGCATGAGTTTTGATTTGCGTAATGACGTGCAATCTGTTGCAGTACGTTTGATTTACAAAACCAACCCGTTCATGAGCGACGACGATGGCGTTGTTGTTCATTCAGCGACTTTAGTAATTGATGAGTAAATACCTAGCTTTACTCATTGCGGTATTGGCACCCAGTTGCTCTCGACAAAACGAGGTGACGCCGATTACCACTCTTGAGAAGCATTCTTTTGACGAAGTGATTGAGCAGCATCTTACTGATGCCAGCGTATGGCCCGAATTCGGGATTGAGCGTGCTAATGAAATGATTGAACTGTTCGACATGGTAGAGCTCGGTGGCGCCATCGGACAACGAGCGCAACGGCGTGTTAATCGGCTTGGCAATAATGAAATACAACACGCCTTATTGCTAATAGTTGAAACCGACAAACAGAATACAGCATTGCGCCGTCGCGCATATACCTTACTCGCTAATCGTGATTGGCAAAGTAGTAATAGGTTTATTCCACGACTCACTCTACGCCTAAAGTACGAAAAAGATTGGCCGTCTAATATTATCATTGCGCGCGCTTTAGCCAATGTAGGCAGCCTAGCAGGGCTTGATGCTGTTCAATCTATATTACTGAACTCTAGCGAAAACGAAATCGACGATTTGGATCTAGCCAAATCTCTAGCCGCCGAGTTTATTTCCGAAATAAATTCTGGCCATGACGACTTTAAAGACAACTGGCAACACCTACAACTGCTTTCAGACAACTGGGACAGTGTGCACACTTTTCAGGGCGTCAAAACTGATTTTAACCAGCAGTATCAAGATGAGCTATGGCACTTGGTGGCACAATTCCGCTCACAACCCTTACGCCCGGTTGACGATGCCCGCTTTGTGTTTATCCGCCTAGAACAGCAGTCGATGACAGTGCTAGCTGCGGCTGCTAGCGATAACAATCGTTACGTACGCGATCATTGCCTGCAAACGCTGACCTGGATGCAGGCATCTACACAACTTGCTTATGATTTCGCTCTAGAGGAATCCTTGGAGATTCTTGGAAGTGATTTTTATAGTAGTGTGCGGGCAATCGAATATCGTGGTTCACTCATGGCTGAAAGCCAAGCCGATTTCTTATGGCCTTTCATCGAAAATGGAAATTACGAGCAACGTACGGCTGCCGCCGATGCCCTATTACGTTGTGCCGATTACAGTGTCGCTCGCATCGATGCTTTGCTGATTGATCAGAGCTTTAGCCCCGAAGCGCAATGTTCGTTATTGTTATTGCGCGACGAATTGCGTGGGAACGAGATTGTTATTCCGCAAATAAGCGGTCTTGACCAGAACGAATTAAACAGGCGCTTACGTTGGCAGCAACAGCGACAAGTTTTAGCCGCCGACTAGCGCAAGCAGCGCAAGAGCTACAAATGCCCCAATGGCAGATGCCGCCGCGACATGCATACCCTGCATGATACCGTGCTGAACTTCGGAGCCTAACCGTTTGTCCCACAATGCAGCACCCGTTTGGCTGACCTCGACAAAGGACAGCACAAAGAAAATAGCGAAAAGTGGAAACAGCATAAAGCCCATCCCGCGTACTAGCACGTATAAATAGCGCTTAAGCGATTCCGTCAAAGTCAAGAAACGTCCTTCGCTGTGCACCACTCGAATCCGCAAAATCCATTTCCCAGGAGTCATGCCCGTGCGACTAATCGCAAGTACTTCAACTATACCCATCACTATCAGCACAGCACCCAGCAAAAACGCAGGAGGATTTTGCGGAGCACTCACTACCGATTGAATTGCTTCTTCAGACAAGCTAGAAACCCACAAAAAACTGGTAAAGAAACTAGCGAAGACGAAATCTATGATACGTGCCGAGAATCGGCGCCAAGCACGGCGCGCATTATCTTGCATATCGCGCGTCTTCGGGTTATCAAAGGGTGAACTCGGTAAAACATACTCGCCACCCGAGTCTACCTGATGCATATTTGGATTAGCTGGCATCTGCGGTGGCTGAATCATAGCGGGAATAACACGCATAATTTTAGGCAGCACTTCGCTGAGCGGTTTCCAGTCTTTCATGCT
>JAQWRF010000087.1 GCA_029243845.1 Planctomycetota bacterium
TGGCAGGCCGATGTCGCACAATTGCACTCTATGCTTTGCGAAGTACATGCCATTCTTGATGCGTACCAAAACAGCGATAGTGAAAATCGCTGGCGCGATGTTGAATTGTCACAGCGTCTGTGCGCCGCAACTTTTGAGAAGTGGTCACCGCAGTTTTTAGAGATTGCCGCACGACTTGATGAGAGCTCGGCATCTTTTGATGCCGATACTAAAGAATTGGCGATGAACTTTTCGCAGACGTTATTGATGCGCGAATTATGTCATGGTGAAATTCAACGTCGCGCTTACGAAAAACCGCAAGGCTATGCCGGCGATTTCCGCATGATGGAATTAACGCAAGCAAATTATCTTGAAGGGGAAACTCTTTATCAAAGATTTTTGCAATACTTTTCGCAAGAAATGTCACTAGGGCAGACAGTGCGCGCTCGTGGCGCAGTAGCCTTCAACGCTATCAGCGAGGTTGCCTCCAAAGATCGGCCGATAAAAATTGTTTCACTGGCTTCGGGCCCAGCGATGGAGTTGCGCAAGTTTGTTCGAGAAGCAAAGAACATTGAGCATAAAATCGATATTTATCTTATCGATCAAGATGAGGACGCGCTACGAAATTGCCTTAACGCTCTAAATAAAATTTGTGCTGAGCGTGGCGATAATCCGCCAATCGAGCTTCATTGTTTGCACTTTTCGTTACGCCAGCTAATAGCTCCTAAAAAAGGAGCCGAGAGCGAACTGGTAAGCCAAGTTCTTCAAAACGTTGACCTTGTTTACTCCATGGGCCTTTTCGATTACTTGCCGCAACCGCTTGCGCAACGCACCGTTAAAGAATTGTTTAGCATGCTAAACAAAGATGGACACCTCCTTATTGGCAACCTCGTTCGCACCCCGGACAGTTCGTGGCTTATTGAATATGCTACCGCTTGGCATTTGATTTACCGCAACGCCGAAGAGATCCATGACATGGGCAGTGGGTTGCCGGTCAAAGCCCAAGTTATTACAGATAGCACCAATAGGTGTCTGTTTCTGCACGCAACAAATTCTTAGGTATTCTGCCTAGAGCAACGGCAATTTAATAATAAATGTGCAACCGCTTTCAGCTGTTGAGTCAAGGCAAACGGAGCCCCCATTAGCGGTAACCAAGTTACGCACGATTGCTAAACCCAAGCCATGGCCCTGCGCCTTACCAGCGGTTGTATAGGGCTGAAACAGCGAGTTCGCCATATCTTTAGGGATACCTGGCCCGTTGTCGCTGATGCGTAAAATCAAATGCTCCGCGTCCGTTGAAGCATTTAAGCTAACCTTTGGCTCAGGAGTATTTGAGCTCAGTAAAGCATCACGCGCATTATTAATAATGTTCTCAATTATTCGCGCAAATCTATGGCGATCAACCAGCAATTTGTTTTCGCCGCCTTGCATTAAAAAGGACCATTCAATGCCAGAGTGCTGTAGGGCCATTTGAGATTCGACGGCGACCGGCTCAAGTAAATCTTTGATGACCGTAACCGATTGCTCAAGCACAACCTCGCGACCACTCACAAATTCAAGCAACTCTTGAATCATCGAGTTAACGCGTCGCACCGATTGCTCGATGGCATGGACTTCCTTTTCTACCATTTCGTTTTGCTTACTATCATCGGTAATAATCCGCAGCAACTCGGCACGATTAATAATCGCTGTTAATGGGCCACGCATATCATGCGCCAAGGTGCTGGCAATTTGGCCAACAGCAACTAGCCGTGAATCGCGCTCGTCGATTTCTTCAAGCATCGATATGGTCTTTAGCTGCGAAGCTATTTCAGCATCGCGCTGAATATCGAGTTGCAGCTGCATCGCAAAGGACTGCCTTCGAGAATCTTGCATAATGCTGCTTGCTAAATGCGTAAGGGCCGCCGAGCCAAGCATAAATGCGATTGGCATTTCAGCATTAATAAAGCCACCACTTTTGTACAAACAAGCAGCAAAATAACTACCGTTTAATAATCCGAGAAATACAAGATTGTTGAGGAGGCTCCACGGCAAAAACAAACCCACAAAGAACATCATCAGGATGAGGCCTACAAAATAATTGCTAGCGAACCCACCAAGCAAATAACACATGGCCACCATTGACGCCGCGCCGATTAAAAACACACTTAGCGCTAGTCCGCGGATCCTCTTT
>JAQWRF010000091.1 GCA_029243845.1 Planctomycetota bacterium
TACACAGTACGGCTTCGGAGAAAACCCATATGCCAACGGCTCGCTGTTTATTGGAAGCAACGGTGCGCATATGTTTAGTCCTTACGAAATGCCGAAGACAACTTTCAACGACAAGCCAACCGACATCACACTACCCGAAGCACACCCTACCAATCACTGGCACCAATGGGTCGACGCATGTTTCGGACGAGCAGTGGCTAGCGCGCCGTTTGATTACTCAGCACATTTAACCGAAGTCGCATTACTCGGAAATATTGCTTTGAACTTTCCGAATGAGACCCTTAACTGGCAAGGCAAGCGTTTACGTTTTGAAGGTAATGACATGGCGACAGCTTTACTAACGAAAGACTACCGAGAAGGTTGGGGTTATGAGGGGTTGTTATAGCTCAACAACCTGACCATCGAGCGTAGCCCACAAAGCGATTACCTCGCACCCACCAAACGCCACGCGTAAATTAGCCGCCGCCTCTAGGCATTGGCTTTTTTGCTTATCGTCACTCGCCGGATTACCTGCGCAACCTTCGTGTGCCACAATCGCAACTTGATTGGAATCGTGAGCATCTACTGAAATATTAACATCGTGCTCAACGTTCCTAGGCAACCCCTTGCACAAAATGCCCACTGGCCCCGCCTCGGTAATCGTATCAACGAAAGAAACGTCAAAGCGTTGACGCACGAACTCATTGACCGACACTTGAAAGCGCCCATCTATGCAATTTATAACTGTGGCAAAACTCATTAAACAATCTCGGCACAGGCAATCATCGTAACGCCCGTTAACCGAGACCAATGGTAATTCGGCGCACCAGCAAGTGCTAGAACAACCCGCCGAACAATCGAAAGGCGAAGCGCAGCGTGGACATTGTTTATTTGGGGTCATTAGCGTATATTGTAGACATGCAGCAAGGTTGGTATTACGTCGAAAATCATAAACAACAAGGTCCGGTAGACCTTATTGAGCTTACTCATTTATTCAAGTCGCGCAAATTGCCGCTCAATACTTTAGTCTGGCACAGATCACTCACTGATTGGGTGCTCGCCGATTCACGCGAAGAGTTTAATCCGCAGCCGAGTAAGACTTTTCATGCGGAACCAACTCCGCCAACGCCTAATGCACCTTCGGCGCGAAAAGAACGTATTGCTTCCGTAAGCGGACATCCCTGGCGACGCTATTTTGCACGGGCGATTGACACAGCATTATTGGCGCCGGTTTTTTCCTTTATTACTGGAATCCTACCTGTAAGCCCTACCGACTACCGATTTAGCATGATGGTAATATCATTTGCAATACTTGTGCATGCGGCGCTGCAAAGTAGTTGGGGGTCAACGCCAGGCAAAGCAATCCTTGGTTATAAAATTCGCACACGTTCTGGGCACAAGTTGCCTTTCAGGAAAGCCATAAGTCGAGAAGCGCGCATAGCATGGAATGGCCTAGGTTTTGGCATACCTCTATATTCGTTTTATACTCTGCTCAAAGCCTTCACCGACCTAAACAACACCGGAGAAACGAGCTGGGACAAAGCTGACGATTTAGTTGTCACACATCGATAACAGAATTTTGATTCGGCGGTAACTTTTACTTTTGCATTTATAACTTATACGACTCTAAAGAATGCGTGAACAGTTAAGCTATGCGGCTGATTGTTGTTAAATATAAAAAATAAGTTAGAATGAGTTAGTGCGCATTTGCCTCCTAACCAATCAAGACATCGACTCGCCAGATTTCCCGGCCGATGATTGGCGATGTGACCCACGTCCTTACTTTCCAGAGGCAGAGTGGACTCTAGGTTATATAGATGATAAAGAGACGTCAATTGCTGAGGTCGAAGCTTTAGTCGCACAAGGATTTGATCTGTTCTTTAACTTATGCGATGGCTGCGAAAGCGAAGAAGACAATCCCGGAGTTGAAGTCGTTGAAACTTTAGAGCGGCTCAATCAGCCTTACACCGGTGCCAACCCCGAGTTCTGGGAACCGACCCGTGAAAAAATAAAGGCTGTTTGTCGGAAGATGGGTATTTTTACACCTAAATCCGTACGCGTAAAAGACGATGCTAGCTTTGAGCGCGCCCTAAAGAAATTAAAGTTTCCGATGTTCGTGAAGCACTATAGTAGTTATGCAAGCATTGACATTAGCCGGTCCTCTAAAGTTACTACTGAAGCAGGGTTATTGCGCCAGGTAAACAAAATAATCAAAAAGCACGGCGCGGCCTTAGTCGAAGAATTTATTGAAGGCGATGAATGTACAGTATTGGTGGCCGAGAATCCGAAAGATCCAGCGAACCCCATTGCTTTCACTCCAATTCAATACGAATTCCCCTCAGGCGACACCTTCAAGCACGAATCTCTCAAGTGGGATGAAGAACAGTTCAATGGGCTAAAAACACATCCTGTGACAGACCCCGTTCTATCTGCTCGCTTGCGCAAAGAATCTTCTGAATTGTTCAGAGGACTGAACGGCGTCGGCTTTGGCCGCTGCGATATTCGCATTGCCAGCGATGGCACACCTTATATGTTAGAAATCAAAGCTAACTGCGGTATCTACTACCCCGATGACGCGGCCGGAAGCGCAGACTTTATTTTGGCCTGCGATCCAGCCGGACATGTTGGCTTTACACAGCTACTTATTGACGCTGCTTTTGCACGCCACAATTCTCGCAAGTAGACTTTTTACCCTCTTTTTTGCCAGCGTTTTTCTTACGCTCAGCACGTGGCGCACGCTCTTGGCCTTTCTCACCCCGCGGACGTTCGTCCCGAGCCTGGTCACCGTCAGAGTTTTGCTGCATTCTTTTTTGTGCTGCTGCCATCTTTTCACCAGCTTCTTCACGGGTCATCTCACCAGACCTTACAGCTTCTCCTAAGCGCTCACGGAAAATAGCCATGCGATCTTCAC
>JAQWRF010000121.1 GCA_029243845.1 Planctomycetota bacterium
TATTGCTGGAGAAGCATTCGGTGAAGTCGAGTCTGTAAAGGCTGTGTCTGATCTCAACTGCCCCGTTGTTGGCGAAGTTATCGAAGTCAATTCTGACCTGTGCGACAACCTCGAAGATTTACAAAACAATCCCTTCGAAGGTGGATGGCTAATGAAAGTTAAAATCGATGGCGACAACCTCGACGGAATGCTTGATCTAGCCGCTTACGAAGAATTAGTTAGCTCACAAAGTTAAGAGTCATGCCATACATTCAAAATTCTGATGCAGATAGAAGTGAGATGTTGGCAGCTGTTGGCGTCAAGTCAATCGCTGATTTATTTACATCCATCCCCGAAGAGGTTCGCCTTAACGAAAGCCTCAACTTAAGCGCGGGTCTTTCCGAAGATCAGCTCATGCGTCACATGCAAGAACTCTCCAGCGGAAACCAATCTTCAGCTGGCGTGAATTTTCTTGGAGGTGGCATTTACGACCACTCGTGGCCAACGACTGTTGATCACTTGATGTCACGCAGCGAGTTCTTAACGGCCTACACTCCTTATCAGCCAGAGTGCTCGCAGGGCACACTGCAAGCAATCTACGAATTCCAATCGATGATTGCCGAGCTATGTGGCTGTGAAATAGCCAACGCCTCGATGTACGACGGCGCCTCTGCAGCCGCTGAAGCTGCAATGATGGCGATGAGTCAAACACGTCGCAAGAAAGTTGTGGTGTCGGCGGCAATGCATCCTGAAACTCGCGAAACCATTCATACTTACCTTAAGCACATCGACACCGAAATGGTTGAAGCGCCAATAGTAGATGGTGTGACCGATTTCAGCGGCTTAATCGACGACAAAACCGCAGCGGTCATGGTGCAGCAGCCAAACTTCTTCGGTAACATCGAAGATACTGCGGCAGTTGCTGAAGCAGCAAAAGAGGTAAAAGCACTTTCAGTTGCTTCACTATATCCCGTTGCAACAGGCATCCTAGAATCACCAGGTAAGCAAGGCATCGACATCGTAGTCGGCGACGGACAATCACTTGGCGTGCCAATGGCATTCGGTGGACCTTCATTCGGCT
Organism: Planctomycetota bacterium; assembly: GCA_029243845.1. GTDB lineage: Bacteria > Planctomycetota > UBA1135 > UBA1135 > UBA1135 > JAPKEZ01. The sequence goes on from JAQWRF010000121.1 coordinate 1,061, forward strand.
TCTTCGCTGCGCAACAAAAATCAGTGCGTAAATTACCCGGTCGCCTGGTTGGCATTTCAAATGACACTGAAGGACGCCGTGCTTTCACGCTTACCTTCCAAACACGCGAGCAACATATCCGCCGTGAAAAAGCTACGTCAAACATTTGTACGAACAATGCCTTGATCGCCTTACGCGGATGCATCCACATGGCTGCTTTAGGGCCGCAAGGTCTTGAGGAAGTTGCTTGTGTTTCCCGTCAGCGCGCTCTCGAAATGGTTGAGTTGCTTGACCTAGCCGGCATTCGTCGTGCTTTCCCTAAGCAACACTTCTTCAACGAAGTTTGTTTTCAGGTGGATAACGATGAAATGGTCGCGCTATTTAAACAAAACCTAAGGGCACAAGGCGTGCAAGGTGTGCTGGCGATGTCCGCATGGTACGACGATATGGATGGCTGCTTTACTTTGGCTTGCACCGAACGGACCATGCCAGAAGATTTAATTGCGCTTAGCACTATTGCCAAGCAAACCTTTATTCCGGAGGTAGCGTAATGTACTTATCTCCTGTCCCATTACTCTTTGAAGACTCGCGTCCGGGTCGCCGCAATTGGCAAACACCTGGCGCCGACCGCGCTGTTGCCACTGCCGACCTACCGGCACATATGCTGCGCGAGAAAGCTCCGGCTTTGCCTGAATTAGGCGAACTCGATTTGATTCGTCACTTCACACGCTTAAGTCAAAAGAACTACGCGATATCCACTAATTTCTACCCACTTGGCTCATGCACTATGAAGTACAACCCGGTAGTTAACGAAAGAATTGCCGCTGACCCACAGTGGTACAACTTGCATCCCTATCAAGACGATGACACTGTTCAAGGTGCACTCGAATTGATGCATAATTTAGCCGCCGACTTAGGCGAAGCTACTGGCTTACCAGGTGTGACTTTGCATCCTGCTGCAGGTGCGCATGGCGAGCTGACAGCGTTGATGGTATTGCGCGCTTGGCTAGATGACCAAGGGCAAAACCAGCGTCGCAAGATTTTGATTCCGGATAGCGCGCACGGTACCAACCCGGCGTCATGTGCGCTTGCAGGCTTCGATGTGGTTACCGTCAAGTCAAACGATCGCGGATTATGCGCGGTCAGCGACTTGGCTGAACACCTTGGTGACGACACTGCTGGTTTGATGATTACTAACCCGAGCACGCTAGGCTTGTTCGAAGAAGATGTCGTCAAAATCTGTGACTTAGTTCACCAAGCCGGCGGCAAAGTTTACATGGACGGCGCCAACTTCAACGCCATCATGGGCATTACCCGCCCTGGTGACTTTGGCATCGACATGATGCACCTTAACCTACACAAAACATTCAGTACTCCGCACGGCGGTGGTGGGCCAGGCTCTGGACCGATTTGTGTGACTGAAGAACTCACTAAGTACTTACCGACTCCATCGGTTGTACAAGGCGAGAATGGCTTTGAGCTAAGCGCACCTGAATCAAGCATCGGCCGCGTCCGTGGTTTCCATGGCAACTTCTTGGTGTTGGTGCGTGCTTATGCTTACATGAAACGCTTGGGAGCTGAAGGCATTAAGCGCGTTGCTGAAAATGCAGTGCTAAATGCAAATTACATTCGTGTAAAAGTCAGCGATCATTGGCGCGTGCCATTCGACCGTATTTGCATGCACGAGTTTGTAGCGCGTCCGACTAAAGAAATGCGCGAGGCTGGCATTCACACTATAGATATCGCCAAACGCCTAATCGAATTGGGCTACCACCCACCGACCGTTTACTTCCCGCTGGTTGTTGCTGAAGCAATCATGATTGAGCCTACCGAGACGGAATCAAAAGAAACGCTTGATGCGTTTATTGAAGCGCTCATTCAAGTAGCTAAAGAAGCCGCTGCCGGAGAAGATATCTTGCACCAAGCGCCGCGCAACATGCCGGTGTCACGTGTTGACGAAGCGAAGGCGGTTAAAGATCCGCAACTTTGTTTTCGCTGTCAGTAAATGACTAAAACCCAAGGTCGCTTAATTGTTGACGGTGCCATTGCTGGCGCCGTCAACATGGGTCGCGACGAAGCTTTGCTCGAACTGCAAAGCGTGCCGACGCTGCGTTTTTACCGCTGGCAAAACCCCACCCTGTCTTTAGGTTATTTTCAAAACGCTGCTGACATCGACATTGCCGCAGCCAGAGAGCGTGGATGCGATGTCGTCCGTCGATCGACGGGCGGTAAAGCGATTTTGCACGAGCATGAATTAACCTATGCGTTATGCGCTCCTGAAGTTGGAGCCCTCGCCGGCGGCCCAGCTGCGGCGATGCAAGCCATCCATCAGGCTTTTGCTAAAGAGTTGAGTGCGCAGTCCGCGAAAGAGGTCTTTATTCGCCAACAATCAACCCTGCAATCGGACATCGTTGGCAGTGCATGGTGCTTTGAAGACTCGTCGCCCTTAGACATCTGCTTAGAGGGCAAAAAGCTATTAGGCAGTGCTGCACGACGCAAGAACAACTGGATTTTATTTCATGGCTCTTTAGTGTTGGAGGTACCAAACGAGACTCCAGAAATTGCCGCGCTAGGCTTTGAGCCGAACATGAGCGCTTGCGTTGACGCGCTTGCCGCAGCTCTCGGCATTGATTTCACCGCCGGTGCATGGACACCAGATGAGATTAGCTTAGGCGACAGCATTGCCACCGAGAAATACGCTACAGAAGCGTTCTTGCACAAGAGATAATCACCCTGCGCATTGGTAGAATTTAGCCATGCAGGCATATCTTGACTTGGTAAAAAACATCCTCGAGAATGGTGAAGATCGACAAGATCGCACCGGGGTGGGTACGCGTTCTATTTTTGGCACGCAAACGAAATATGATTTGCGCGAAGGCTTCCCGCTACTCACTACTAAGAAGGTATTGTTTAGTGGCATCGTGCGCGAGCTATTGTGGTTCTTGAAAGGCTCGACCAACATTAACGACGAGCTAACTCAGTACACTCCAATCTGGGATGCCTGGGCAGACGACAACGGTGACCTTGGTCCGATTTATGGCCACCAATGGCGTAACTGGGGCGGACTTGGCATAGATCAAATCAGTAATGCCATGAACGAGATTAAAAATAACCCTAACTCGCGACGCATCATCGTCAACGCCTGGAACGTCGGCGACATACCCGACATGAAATTGCCGCCGTGCCATTTACTCTTCCAGTTTTA
>JAQWRF010000172.1 GCA_029243845.1 Planctomycetota bacterium
ATTGAACTCACCACTCTATTGCCGAGAAAAGGTAAATTACGTAAGTGTGTTGAACTACTCATCAAACTCGGGCTGGGCAGCCGCCGTCTTGGTGAACGCGCCCAGGTCTTCTCATTCGGTGAGCGCTCGCGTATTGCTTTAGCACGTCGCCTTAGCCTCATTAGAGTAGGTATTCCAAAGCTGTTTTTAATCGCCGAAGCATGTCTCGGGTTGCCTGATGACGAAGCCAATAATTTCATGTGTGTGCTCAGCGAATTCTGCGCTGAAGGTCATAGCTTCTGGCTAATTGAGCATCATCATGTTGTTTTGCGCAACGCCGCACATTTGATTGAGATAGGACCAGGCGCTGCTGAACACGGCGGCAAAGTGGTTTACCAAGGGCCTCCAAGTGGATTACAGCAATGTTCAACCGCGACAGCCGAATGGCTCACTTCTACAGTGACACCGCAGCCCCAAAGCGATAGCAGCGAACGATTCCCTCCACGCTTCGAGTGGCTAAGCGATGGCCTTGACCGCGACGGTTATAAAAAAATACGCGCAGAATTATCCACTGAATTGCGCATGCGGTCCGTGCTAAGTCACAACCAGTTTGCGGATGATCTCTCTAATGAATCAGCACGACACCCGGTGGCTTGGCCGGTGGGGGTTGCGTCACGGACGCCTTTGTTAAAGAGCCTTGGTCTTGATGACTATGTCTCGGAAATGTTGGTGACACATGGTCAGCTATGCTGCAGCGCATGCGGAGGGGCTGGGCCCTTTTCTTCATTGTCCGAATTCGTCCACCAATTAGACTCTGGCGGCATTTTGCGCTTCGCTTGTGAGATGCCGCAGTCGATAGAGCAGCACCCACAACGCGAGACATGGCTGGCTGCGGCGGGGTACCGCACACTCATTGACAGTAAATACATCGAACTGGATAGCTTTGCCTTGCAGGTGATCGGCGATGAACTGGAAGAACGTTGTTCCGATGTCACTCAGCAAATGCAAAAACTGCAGCAATACAAATTGCTGGTTTTTGAAGGCTCAAAGTTGTTGTCAGCAGTGCAGATGAATGCCTGTCGTGACTGTCAGCAAGTAGCGCCTCTTGAATACCGTTTGCAGAATCATTCACTCGTTGAATTGCGTACTGCAAAAATAGATGACGTGCTGCGACTGCTTGTGCGGTCTATCCCCAACGATCCTATTTTGTTGAGGGCTATAGAATTTCTGGAGCCGACATCGTTGTTCCATATCTCAGCGGACCGTACCGTGCAAAGTTTGACAAGTGTCGAGCGACGTAGCTCGCGCATCATCGGTATTTTGCTGTTCGCGCCCAAAGATTTATGCCTATTGTTCGACAATGTCTTCGCTGGTTTTCCAAGCACGCTAGGACGTTTCCTTGCACAAGCTTGCCGTGATTCTGGATTGCCGATGCACCATGTGGATGCCGCCGGTTACTTTGAAAAGCCCGATGTCGCAAGCCTGGGTAGTGCTTTACCGCGCCCGCAGTCCTTCACCAGCCCATACTCATTTAAATCATTTAGCCCAAGCGCAGCTAGTGTCTATGACAGCCTCGGCGAAGCACTGCAGCTTGACGTAATGTTAGCGGAATACTATTCACGCTGCGACAACGCGCGCTTACGCGGTATCAAAATTAAAGATTTGCTCGCAAGCAGCAGTAAGTTCAAATGTCAAAGTTGCCAAGCGAAACGCGGGGTCTTAATCCATCCGGCTTTTTTATCGAACTGTTCCGCCTGTAGCGGCACTGGCTTTGATTCTAGTTTGTCGTCACTGATTGAACGAGGACTTAGTTTCACTCAAGCGCTGCGGCTACCCTTATTTGAACTAAGCACTGCACTGCAGGGAACCAAGATGGAGAAGGTCGTTGAGGCCGCGATTGAGTGTGGACTGCGAGAGTATTGCTTGTCGACACAGATTGGCCAAATGCCGCGTAGTTTGCGTACTTTAGCACCGGTTATTTATGAATTCGCAGCAACTGCCTCTGATGTGGGCGTTCACGGAATATTTGATGGCTTAGATGCCTTACAAGTTAGACAGCTATGCTCTACAATTCAAGGTTTGGCGACTCGCCGTTCGCTACTTGAGTGGCGCGAAAATCACCCACAGTTCAACATTTGAATCCAGGAAATCCGTTAATCTTGCAGAGTGACATGACCGTTGTGGTCGAAACTCAGCATCCATGCTTCATAGAGATGCGTGATGGCTTATTACCGTTCGCCGAGCTTGAGAAATCTCCGCAATTCCTGCACACCTATAAGTTAACGCCGATCTCGATATGGAATGCAGCTTCAGTTGGTTACACAGCAGATACTGTTTTAGAGTTCTTGCAAGAGAATTCTCGCTATGATGTGCCACAAAACTTCGCCAAAGAAGTTGAGAATTGGTTCTACAAATCTGGCGTATTCACGTTGTTCGACGATAAAAAAGGCTCGTTACGACTCGAAGCGAATGATGCACAGGTGTTTTCGCAGCTAAACGAAGACCCCGACCTAAGTAGACATTTTTTAGAGGTCGACGAAGATGCAGGACATGCCTGGCTCACGCACGGACGCCGCGGACTTGTGAAAAGCAAATTAATGCAGTTAGGGTTTCCTGTTCGTGACAAAGCCAGTTTTATTAATGGCGAACCGCTTGATATCCAGCTCGCGCAAACAACCGCAAACGGTAATACCTTCGCCTTACGCGAGTACCAAAAATCCGCGGTTGACTCTTTTTATCTAAACGGCCGCCCAGGTGGAGGCAATGGGGTGGTGGTGCTGCCGTGTGGCGCTGGTAAAACAGTGGTGGCCATGGCAGCGATGGCGGAAATTGGTGCGCATACTTTAATTTTGACACCCAACACCGTTGCCTTGAACCAATGGCGGCGTGAAATTCTCGACAAAACGAACATT
>JAQWRF010000075.1 GCA_029243845.1 Planctomycetota bacterium
TCTTGAATCTTTTGTCGCTAGAGAGCCAATAGCGTGGGAACAATTTTCATATCACACCGCGGAGTTGGTTCGCTACCTCGAAGGAACTAATTTTACAGATGTCGAAGTTGAAGTCGTTAATATGCTCTCTCAGCGTCAGGCGGTCCAGCAACAAATAGAAGCGCTCGAGCTGCAGCACAGTAGCAACTTGGCGCAACGCCCTGTTTATGAGCAGCTCGTCGAAAGTCGCCCCGAGTTTGTTGTTGCAGGGCAATTATTAAGCGAAAACTCTGTTTATAAGTCAGCACTCGAGCGTTCAAGTCAATTGGCCACTGAATTGGCATTAAAGAAACTCGAGCTCCGGGATAAACACCCAGAGATAGTGCGCTTGACTAACGAGTTGTCACTGGTGCAGACGCGCATGTCGCAACAAGCGGAGATGACTCATGCTAGCTCGACAATGTCACAAGACCCGCAGTCGCTAAGTTTTATGCAAAAAATGGTCGAAATCGATATTGCTGAAGCTGGCTACGATTCGCAAAGAGCCATATTTGAACAAACGGCATCGCAGATAGACAGCAAGCTGCAAAACGTACCCGAATACCGTGCCGATGTTTCACGGATCAATGCGCAAATCGCGCAGGCGCGTAATCACGCCGAAGACATTTCTGCGCGTCGCGCTGAGTTAGAGTTTCACTTGACCCATGGTTTAAGATTTACCATGTCAAATGAATACACTAAAGCTCTTCCTGAAAAAGCGCTGCCATTACCGACGCCAGTAGGCATCATGATTTTCAGTACACTTGCTGGCTTAATCGTTGGCATCCTCGCGGCTGTCGTGGCCGAGTTAGTAAAACAGATGCGTCTGCGAAGCCCATACTAAATAGTGCTACTTGGTCGTTCGTACTTCCGGGAAGTCAGTCGCCACCTGTTAGCGGTGATGGTCAGTATTTTGTTTTTGATCGCCTTGGGCGCTGCTATTCGCGCTTCAGCCACGTCGCAGGGTGCGCCAATTTGGGTGCCGCTAAGTTTAGTTCCACTAATTGTTGGGCAGGCCTTGCCGTATTTTTTTCCGGTGGTATTGCTCATCAGTGTCGTGCTTGGCTATGGTCGGATGGCTGCCGATAACGAAGACGTCGCTGCTTTCGCCGCAGGCGTGAGCCCGGCTAAATTGCTGCAACCCGCGTTATGGTCTGGTTTGCTAGTTTGCTTAGTCACTTATCCATTAACTGCCGAGGTGGCGCCAAGCTTACTCAGTAAAAAGCGCCAACTAATACAGAGCATGCCTATCGCCGTTCTGCAAAACACCAACCCTGGCGCCTCAGAGCTGCGGTTTAATGGAGTCTATCTCTCCTGGAACCATCTATCAGGTCCTGGGGAATTCCATGACATTTTATTGAGTATTGATTCGTCTAAAAGAGGCGATGAAGAACTCCGCCTCCGAGCCAACCGTGCGTCCATGAATGTCGAAGGTGACATACTAACCTTCACGTTCGAAGGTATGCGTACTTTTCGAGATGCGCGTGGTTTGTTCTATAACCCCGGGCAAACATGGTTAACTATCGATCTAGCAGAAATTAATCCAAGTCCCGAATTCCATAAAACACTATCCTTGGGGCGTATCAAAGACAAATCTTCGCACGAATTGTTTTCCTCGCTTGAGACTGACATCTCCGCTGAAGACCGCAGCCATACATGGTTTATATTATGGCAACGCATGTCGATGGCTTTTGCTGCGATACCACTTTCCCTTATCGGCGCATTGCTCGGATTGCGTTTACGTAACGGTAGTTTCGCCTCTGGTTTCGCGTTGGCATTATCGTTCTTGCTGCTAGTCTATTTCCCACTGTTCCTTATGTGCGATAACCTAGAGGAGATAGATGTTTTGTCTCCGTTGGTAGCCGCTTGGCTGCCGGATTTCGTATTACTACTTGTTGTGGCATTAATGTTACGGCGCCATCACATTCATTAAAATGCAAATATTCAATCGCTACGTCACGATTAATTACCTGCGCTTCTGCCTGTTGACGGCCGTTGCCTTTATCGGAATGTTCACGTTCATGGATTTGCTTGCTCGGGTTGACGACATACCTTTGTCGCGCGAGGCTGTTGGTTTAGAAACAAGCGAAATATTTAATTACTATCTGCTTAATGCTGTGTTCTTGTTGTTTCAGTTCTTGCCATATATCTTATTGATTGCAGGTATAGGGTGCGTTACTCAACTATTGCGAAAGCGTGAGTGGACGCCAATGTTAAGTGCCGGTCGCCCGACTTGGCGCTTGTTTGCCCCAATATTTATATGTGCGATGATCATTGCTACTTCGGTTTCAGCTTTTCGCGAGGCATTTATTTTGCAGCTCTTGCCGCAACATGAGTCTATTCAGCGCAAGTTGAGTAATCATTGCGAATGGCGCCCTACCGATTTGTGGGTGCGTGGCGAGGGGTCGCAACGTTTGCATGCGCAAGTTTTTACTCCTGGCGAACCGGCTCGCATTACCGAGCTCGAGATATTTTCTTCCTCTAAGTTTGGCAACGATGCGCGTGTGTGGGCAGATAGCGCGGAGTATGTTGATGGTAAGTGGCAGCTACAGGGCGGTATTAAAACTGATTCTAAAGGTGCGACAAGTGTCGATGTCTTCGAAGCAAGCGGATTTAGTCCAGACGATTTGTTGCTCTCATATTTCGTGCGCAAGCGTCCTCTAGACCTTAACCTTGAATCGTACGCTAATCTGCTGCAATACGATTCTGGTCATCGCCAAGCTGAAACTTATATGTGGTCTGCGCGTACCTTCCCTTTTGTGGTCCTAGTATTGTTGGTGCTTGGATTGTCGACATCCATTAACTTCGAGCGCAGTAGCTCGAAAGAGGGTGTCGCGCGAGGACTGTTGATGTGCGCCTTGTTCTTCGTCGCCGAACTGTTGTTCCGTGACATGGGCGTGCGTGGTGCGGTTAGCCCGTGGCTAGCAGCTACTGCTCCGGTAAGTTTATTTGCCGGCGTTTCTCTGTGGGCATTTAGCCGTACTCCAAGTTAAGATAAAGATATGCGAAAATCACCGCTACCGTTGCTTCTTCTAGCCATCGTCTCTTGTCAGTCGTCTCTGCTCGATAGTGGTGATAGCTACTTTCGTCAGCAAAGCTACTTGCAAGCATATAACGCTTACATGTCGATTGAGGATGCTGATGCAGAAGTGCAGCAACGCATTGCTACCACTCGCTATTTCTTGTTAGAAGATATGGTGCGCGACTTTAGTAATCGCGGTGAACCAGATGCAGGCTTAGCCTTGCTCAAAAAAATCACGCCTCTAGCGCCTGACAGTCGCCAGCAGGTCCTTGAAGATTTAGACTTGCGATGCCGTAATCATATCGCAACACGTCACTTCGATTTAGCCTTGCAGTTCAACGATATCGGAGACAAAAATAGTGCTATTCGCGAGTTGTTAGTGGCGCTAACTTGGCGCGACGATTTTTCTCCGGCAATAGAGCGTCTAGCGATCATTACCGAGCGCGAACAAATGCGCAACGCCCAAGGCGAAGAGAAATACCTAGATGCCATTGCTCAGCTAGAGGCGGGCTCTGACGTACGCGCTCGTACGGCCTTTATGCACGCTAGCCATTTACTGACCGACCCGAAGTTGGCCTCTAAGCGTTTAAATGCGATTAGCGAAAATCTTGCTGAAGAGGCAATGCGTCAAGCTCAGTTATATCTTGATGCTCAACAAACCGGCATGGCCTGGGTTGCTGTGAAAAATGCTATTCATCTTGGTATAGACGATCCAGCCGCGCTTGCCATTGCCGAGCGCTTAGATGACATTTTGCGCTCTCAAGCACATTTAATATCTGCGGATATTAAAGTTCGTGCAGGCGACCATGAGCTTGCGAAGTTGACTATCGATAAAGCCGCAGAGCATTCAGTGGTTGAGCATACGGCTTTGTTGATTGAAATACGCAATCGCAACACCGACCTACAGCAAGAGCAGCGCTATCTGCAAGCACGTGCCTATGAAATAGATTCGCAGTTATCTCATGCAAGCTCTTTGTATTTGCAAATATATAGCGACAGTGACGAGTATGGCTACAGAGATACTGAGCAACGCTTGGCAAGCATCGCAACTCGCCTGAGCGAAGCAGAGCTGTATTATCAGCAAGCATTACTTGCCGCCGAGAATGGCGACGCCGAGGGGCACATGCAAATGTTGCGCTCCGTGTTGCAATTATCCATTGATTACAAAGATGCGTTGCATTTATTCGACATGGCTAACCGGGTCAATTAAACGACTGGCATGACAATCAAAGTCGCTGCATTTCCTTTCGACGTCCGCCCAGCGCAAGTCGAAACCAATCTGCAGCAAGTACTCAACGCGGTCGGCGATTGTGGTAAGGCAGGGGTGCAGCTGTTAGTACTCCCAGAAAAATGGACGACTTCTTTTCTGGCCGAATACTCTGCAGAAATTCGCGCCGAGAGTGAAGAGGCTTTGCTTAAGGTGCATCAAGCGGCTGCCGCAGTTGATTTGATTGTCGTGGGTTCCTCCCCGGGTGGCGATGGTGATAAACCAGCAAACGTAGCGCACGTGATTGGTGCTGCAGGCAATCTTCGCCCGTATGCGAAACGCATGCTGTTTAGTCCAACGGGCGAAGGCCGTCAAGTTGAGCGCGGAATGTCGCAGCCGGTGATTGTCGAAACGGCAATCGGTCGCATCATGCCGATTATTTGTTACGACTTGCGTTTCCCAGAGATTTGCCGTGAGGCTTTGTATCAGCAGGCTGATATTTTGGTGTGTTGTGCGCAGTGGCCAACCCCGCGGGCCCACGCGTTTGAGTTGCTGAGTTGTGCGCGCGCTGTTGAAAACCAGTTGTTTACGATATCTTGCAACCGCTCTGGCGAAGCTGCTCTTGATGGCAAGCGGCCGATGCATTTCCCAGAATCAGCGTTGGTGGCAGATCCACTGGGTACGATTCATGCGAGGTGCGATGATGGCAGCCTGTTAATCACCGAAATAGATATTGAAAGTGCTGAAAAAGTGCGCACTCAAGTGCCAATATCACGGGATTTACGTAAAGCGGGGCTGTGGCCAAACCAAGATTAGTCGGCGTCGCTAAAATATGCCATTAATGACTGATGTCTTCATAGTTAGTGCCTGTCGTACACCGATCGGGCGATTCCAAGGCTCATTGAGTAAATTCCGTGCACCTGAGTTAGGCGCTATGGCAATCAAAGAGGCTTTGCAGCGCGCAAACGTAGATGGCGAAAATGTCGATGAGGTCATCATGGGCAATGTGCTGCAAGCTGGTGTGGGGCAAAACCCTGCACGTCAGGCGATGATTTTCGCAGGTTTACCGAACACGGTGCCACCGTTTACGGTCAACAAAGTATGTGGCTCAGGTTTAAAAGCGGTAATGCTGGCAGCGCAGTCGATTAAAGCAGGTGACAATCATGTCGTAGTGGCCGGAGGTTTCGAATCCATGAGCCAAGCCCCGTACCTGGTGCCTTCGGCGCGAACGGGTGCGAGATTGGGTGATACGAAGTTAGTGGATGCGATGGTGCACGATGGCCTATGGGATTTTTACTCGGACCAGCACATGGGCATGACGGGCGAATTGGTCGCCGACGAATACGGAATCACTCGCGAAATGCAAGACGAGTTAGCGGAGCGCTCGCATAAACGCGCAGCAGCTGCTTGGGAAGCCGGTAACTTCGATGAAGAAACTTTCGACATCGAAATCCCGCAACGTAAGAAAGACCCGATCACTTTACGTCAAGACGAAGGCATTCGCTCCGACACGACCCTTGAATCGCTCGGTAAAATGCGCGCGGCATTCAAGAAAGACGGTTCGGTGACAGCTGGTAATGCTTCGCAAATTTCAGACGGAGCTGCCGCATTGGTTATTGCCTCTGGTGAAGCTGTCGAGAAATACGGCCTTAAGCCATTAGCTAAAATTACCGGTTATGCAACGGGTGGCATGGCTCCAGAATGGGTGATGATGGCGCCAAAAGCGGCCGTCGAAAATCTTGAAGCTATTACGGGTAAGTCACGTCATGATTACGATTTATTCGAAATTAACGAGGCGTTCTCATCTGGTGGCTGCGCCTTAGCGAAAGTTCTAGAACTCGATGTCGATAAGATCAACGTCAACGGTGGTGCAGTTGCACTTGGTCACCCGATTGGTGGCAGTGGTGCACGCATCCTGACAACTCTGATTTACGCGCTCAAGCAGCGCGGTTTGAAAACAGGTGTTGCAACTCTCTGTCTCGGTGGCGGCAATGCTGTGGCCACAGCAATCGAACTAGTCGATTAATAAAACAATGACTTCATCTCTTAAAGTAGCAGTAATCGGTGCCGGAACCATGGGCAATGGCATCGCTCAAACATATGCCGCCAACGGCCACAACGTGACCTTGGTAGATATGTCTCAAGAAGGTCTCGATCGCGGCTTGGCAGCCATTCGTAAGTCACTGGACCGTTTCGTAAAGAAAGAAAAAATCACTCAAGAGCAATCAGACGAAATCATGGCTCGTGTTGCTGGGTCTACTGATTTGCCAACAGCAGTTGCTGATGTCGATATGGTTGTTGAGGCCGTGTTCGAGCGTGAAGATGTCAAGAAAGACGTTTTTGTGCAGCTCGATAAGCATGCTCCTCAAGGCGCCATTCTCGCGACGAATACCTCTTCAATTTCAATCACTGCGATTGCCAGTGCGACTAGCCGACCAGAATCGGTGGTGGGTATGCACTTTATGAATCCGGTACCTTTAATGAAGCTTGTCGAGCTTATTAAAGGCGAAAAGACTTCTGATGAAGTTGTGTCGCGTACTAAAGAAATAGCCGAGGGCCTTGGCAAAACCGTTGGTGTCGCCGAGGACTACGCAGGTTTCATCTCTAATCGCGTGTTAATGCCCATGATTAACGAGGCTGCATTCACTCTTTACGAGGGTGTTGCAACTCGCGACGATATCGACACCATCATGAAGCTAGGTATGAATCATCCGATGGGGCCATTGGCTCTTGCCGATTTTATTGGCATTGATGTTTGTGTAAACATTCTTGACTACATGCGCGATCAATTCGGTGACCCTAAATTCAGATGCGCTCCTAATATGCGGCGCATGGTCGAAGCCGGCAAGCTTGGCCGTAAGTCAGGCGAAGGCTTCTACACTTACTAAAGAATTACCGGTCGTCTTCTTGGCCGGCGTAGCCTAGAGCGTCCAATGCGGCTTGCTGGGCCTCACTCGTTTCGGCGTTAGCTTGACGAGCAGCGTAGGTGTCGCTTTCAATGTAGTAATCAATTAATCGGCTTAAGCCGTCAGCGAGCTCTTCATCTTTGCTGAGAAGATTCTCGCTTTCGCCATTTTTGAAGTTAAATAACTTTACGCCAACAGGGAAGTCGTCGTTAGCCTGCCAAGCGCCAATCCATTTATTCCCGGCAGTGTCGCGCACCGCAATTTCTTTTTGATCCACAGCGACATGTGGACGCGCCGCCATGGTTGCGCGCACCGCCAAGCCATCGAAGCTTTCGATATCGTAATCTAGCCCGGCGTACTCGAGTAGAGTGGGCAAGACGTCGCACAATTGCACGACCCCATCAATGTGAGCAGGCTTGATGTTAGGCGCACTAAGCAGAAACGGCACACGAATATTTTCTTCATAAAGTGAGTTGGCATGGTCCATCAACCCATGCTCGGCAAACTGTTCTCCGTGGTCGGCGGTAAGCAACAGCACATACGGACGCCCGCTGCCATCGAGTTTGTTGATAATGCGTTGTAGTTGTCGGTCCACTTCGATCACTTCTTCAAGATAAACTTGATGGTAATAAGTGGCAGCCAATACAGAAGCAGGGTCTCCTTCTTGAATTTGCGCTTGCACATCGCGCACCATCGTGACCGTAATTTCGGAACTGGCCGTAGGTAAATAACGTTTGTCAATCTGACTGGCTAATGGCGCTGAAATTACGCCGCGCGCAGTAGTTGGCGGCGCGTAATTCGTGTGCGGATCCATGAAGTGAATGAATTGGAACAAGGGCGCTTCGTTGGCATAAGCTACGTCAAGCTGTGCGAGCGCAATGTCCGTGCAATGCTCGGCAATGGATTCGGCCTGATACTTGTCGCGGTAGTAAAGACCACGAAATAAGCGCTTCGTTTTCGATGATTGCAGAAACATGCTTGCCCAACTATGGCTAGCCATATAATCCTTGGATAACATCGATAGCCGAGCCAAGCCAATAGCTTCGTCGCTGAAATGGGCAAAGCCGCGGTGCATGCCGGTTGCCGAAGAAAGTAGCGCGTTACTGATAACAGCGGAGGTCTGAAAACCGGCTTTCGCAAAATAATCGGCAGCAAGACTAAGGCTCGTGTCTGGTAAATCACTATTGGAGCGTACACCATGGCTAGTCGCGGACAGCCCCGAGAGCATTCCCATGTGACCCGGGAGCGTTTGGTTGCTGCTCGACAAAGCATAGTCGGCCCACAGCGAACGTTGGCGAAGTTGTTCAAGCGCAGGTAGCGTCAAGCCAATATCTTGCTGTGAGTAAATAGCGTCGGCGCGTAGCGTGTCGACGGAGATTAATATCACATCAGCGCCTTGGTGACTACTTAATGCTGTTGTCGCGCTCGTTGGATGTTTCGGCAATTGGTGTGACATTAAAACGCTAGCCATGACGCATACGGCAAGTGCTAAGCTTGAGCCGCTACACAACATAGGATTAGGGTTTTTGATTGGCTTTACAAAAATCACAATGTATAGTAAAACCAAAAAGGCTAGATGAGAAAATGGGAAGGGGATCCATGAGTGCAGCAGTGGCATCGCACCAATGACCAAGCCCATGCCAAAGGTGGCCTGATGAAATATGTTCTGGCGCAGGACGCTGACCAATAAAATAGCCACAACAAGACAAACCGCCCAGGCACCAATAAGGTTGAAGCTGACTAAGGCAACTAACATATTTGGCCCGACGTCGACAGCTTGCAGGATACCATCGAGAATGGCGATGAGGCCACTGCCGAACAGCAGAGGTAGTGTCGATGAGAGGCGCGCACTTTTCATGAAGATATTCTACAGTCAATAGTACGAGTAATCACAGCTCTGCCTCATGGACTGGCACGTCTCTCCACCTGGATGGGGCGCGCTGAGTAATCGAACGAATTGTGAAGTAGTCGTCTTCTATTGCTCAAAATAGGTTAAAATGTAGGCCCTTTAACAAGGTAGAACGATGGATTTTGCTCTCACTGAAGAACACTTAATGATTCGCGATTCGGCGCGAGAATTCGCCGAACGTAGTTTGCGTCCTAACGCCGCTCGACTCGATGCCGCGGAAGAATTTCCGGTTGATGCCATAAAAGAGGCAGCTGAGCATGGCTTTTTGGGGCTTACCGTGCCCGAAGAGTACGGCGGGGCTGGCTTAGGCAACTTGCACGCTTCAATATTGCTAGAAGAAATAAACGCAGCCGACCCTAGTGTCGGCGTGACTATTTCGGTGCACATGTCGCTGTTTTGCTCGATGTTGGCTAAGCACGGTACGGAGCAACAAAAATCAAAATATTTGCCGCTCTTGGCTAGTGGCGAACTCATCGGTGCTTACTGCCTGACCGAGCCGAATGCAGGCTCTGATGCTGCTGCCGTTATCACCAAGGCCGTAAAGGTTGATGGTGGTTACACGCTCACCGGCACTAAATCCTGGGTTACCACCGGCTCCCATGCGGGCTTGTTTGTAGTTTATGCCGTAACCGACCCTGATGTCCCTAAAGGTAAAGGCATGTCAGCTTTCATCGTCGAAGCTGCATGCGACGGCGTTTCAGCGGGCAAGAAAGAAGAGAAAATGGGCTTGCGAGCAAGTTCTACTACCGAGATCATTCTTGATGATGTTTTCGTGCCAGAAGAAAACGTGGTTGGAGAACTTAATAAAGGTTTCAACATCGCTCTCGATACGCTTGATGGCGGGCGCATCGGTATTGCTTCACAGGCCGTCGGTATTCACCGCGCTTGTCTAGAGGCTTCCATTAAATATTCTAGCCAGCGCGAGCAATTCGGTAAGCCGATCAATCGCTTTCAGGCCATTGCTTTTATGATGGCGGATATGGCGACCGATCTTGATGCGGCACGCTTGCTTGTGCATAAAGCAGCGTGGTTGCGCGACAACGGTTTGCCGTGTACTAAAGAATGTTCAATGGCCAAGCTATTTGCTTCACGCGCATGTAATAAGGCGGCGCAAGATGCCGTCCAAATTCATGGTGGGGCCGGATACACCAAAGAGTTCGACGTCGAACGCTATTTCCGCGACGCGCGTATCACCGAAATTTACGAAGGTGTGACCGACGTGCAACGTATCGTTATCTCTCGTAACCTGTAATAACAATGAGCGATTTAGTTACCAATTTTGATTTAAGCGAAGAACAAGAAATGATTCGTGACACTGTGCGCCAGTTTGCGCGCGAGGTGATTGCTCCTGGTGCGGCTCATGCCGACGAGCATAAAAAACTCAACGAAGCCGCCTGGGATGGCATGGTTGAGTTATGTTTGCCTGGGTTACCGTTCTCTGAAGAATGGGGCGGCGCTGGTTTCGACAACTTGTCCTACTCGATTGCTGTTGAAGAAATTTCGCGCGTTTGTGGTTCGATGGGTTTGACTTTAGCAGCTCACGTTTCGTTGGGCACTTGGCCGATTTATGCTTTTGGCTCTCAAGCGCTTAAAGAGCGTTACTTGCCGGGATTATGTTCCGGAGAGTTCATGGGTGCTTATGCCCTTACCGAGCCGGGTGCTGGCTCGGATTCCGCAAGTACGCAAACAACGGCTGTGCTTGATGGCGACGAGTACATTATTAATGGTGCGAAGTGTTTCACCACTAATGGTAGCTACTCAAAGTGTTTTGTGATTACCGTGCAAACGGATCCCGAGTTGGGCTCGAAGGGTATTATGGCGATGGTTATTGATCGCGATCAGCCAGGCTGCATTATTGAACCCGGCGAAGAAAAACTAGGTATGCGTGGCTCTGATTGGGTGAACTTGGTGTTCCAGGATTGTCGGGTACCCAAAGACGCAGTGTTGGGTGAAGAGGGCGAAGGTTTCGCTACATTCATGAAAACTCTAGAAGGCGGACGCATTTCGATAGCGGCTTTGTCTTTAGGTATTGCTCAAGGAGCACTTGACCAAGCACTTGCTTATTCGAGCGAGCGCGAGCAGTTTGGTATGCCGTTGAATAAGCATCAAGCTGTTGCCTTTAAACTTGCCGACATGGAGACCGAAATTCAAGCTGCGCGTCACATGGTTTATCATGCCTCGCGTTTGAAAGATGCTGGGCGTGCCTACGGTGCAGCAGCGGCTACCGCTAAGTACTTCGCATCCGAGGTCGCGATGCGCGCGACATACGAGGCCATCCAAATCTTTGGCGGTAATGGTTACTCGCGAGAATACCCTGTTGAACGTATGTACCGCGACGCAAAGTTGTGTGTGATTGGCGAAGGCACCTCCGAGGTGCAAAAAATTATTATTTCTCGAGATTTGTTAAAGCGATTTACCACGAATAATGGTTAATTAATGAGCGGTTCTCACTTTAGCGCTCAGCAAGCCCAGGTGGGCAAGTTTAAAATTCGTGCTTTACGTGATGCCTCTTTTGCTCTTGACGGTGGTGCGATGTTTGGTGTGGTGCCGCGCGCATTGTGGCAAAAGCTAACTCCTGTTTTTGACGACAACACGATTCCGTGCGCGACAAATCCGTTTTTGATTGAATGCGGTGAGCATGTGATTGTTGTCGAAACCGGTCTCGGCCGCCGCTGGAATGAAAAACAGCGCTCGATGTTCCATATCGATTATAGCCAAGGCCATTGTTTAGTCGAATCGCTGGCGGCGGCAGGGGTGAACCCTGAAGACGTCACGCATTGTTTGTTGAGTCATGCTCACTGGGATCACGCGGGTGCAGCTTGCGATGTCGACGGCAAGCCGATGTTTCCGAACGCCGAATACTGGCTGGACGAAGTAGAGCTCGAAGCAAGTCTGCAGGCCGACCACATGCGTCGTGCAAGTTATCGTCGCGAAGACGTGCAGCCTTTGGTTGATGCTGGCTTACTGCATACCTTCAAAGCGCATCAAGAAATTGTTCCGGGTGTCACGATGCAAACTTTCGGCGGACATTCAGAAGGTCTGTCGCTCATTAAATTTGAAGACGCCGGCAAGACCGCAGCTTTCTGGACGGACTTCGTGCCGACGCGCAATCATGTACATCTACCGTTCATCATGGCCTATGACATGGATGCCAGTCGTTCCTATGAAATACGCCAACAGTTAATTCCGCTGGCCTGCGAAGAGCAATGGCTGTGCATGTTGTATCACGACCCCGTTTCGCCCTTGGGCTACTTTACTTTTGACGGCCGTAAATATGGCTTTGCAGCGTTAACATCAGACCAGCAAGGCAC
The DNA here is from genome assembly GCA_029243845.1 of Planctomycetota bacterium. Taxonomy (GTDB): domain Bacteria; phylum Planctomycetota; class UBA1135; order UBA1135; family UBA1135; genus JAPKEZ01. The sequence goes on from JAQWRF010000075.1 coordinate 12,374, forward strand.
AGGCTAGCTACGATTATTCGCGTATAGTTGCCATTGCTTAAATCGCCAAAAGCCCAGGCGTCCGCGAGCATCCGCCCCCAAGAAGCTTGTTGATGAACGCCTACGCCTAAAAACGATAAGACGGTCTCGGCTTTGACGGCATACATAAAATGCAGTACAAACTGCGTCGCTAAAATCGGCTTGAGGCATGGCAAGATGTGGCGTATTGCAATGGACGGCACCGAAGCGCCGAGACTGCTGGCGGATTCAACGTGCCCTTGACTGCGCAGATTAAGAACTTCGGCGTGAACTAAACGGTAGACACCGACCCATGACACTAGGCCAACGGAGAAAAACACCGCACTAATACCGCCGCCCATACCGTAACTTAAAATGAGCACCAACAAGATGCCGGGGATGGCGGCGATACTGGTCGCCATCCATAAAATGATTGTCGCGATGAGGCCACCATACCACGCGCTAATAAAACCGAGCACGCTGCCAATTAAAAGCGCGGTGCTCGCCGCAATGCTACCGATGATTAATGCCACTTTAGCGCCGTGTGCCGCAGACTGCCAAACGCTAGTGTTACCGCGGTAAAAATCGGTATTGATTTCAACAGGGATGGCTCCACTCGCTGCCACCAACGCTACTGAAATATATAATCCGGCGACTAAACGTGAAAACTTCATTAGTTCTGACCCTCGCTGCGTTGCCGCGGATCGAAGTAGCGTCCTACCAGTGTTGCAGCCGCTTGCATTGCAAGAAAGGCAATCGCAATCACAAAAGTGATGGCGCGCAGCATGTTACTGTCGTGATGCTGAATGGCTTCAACAATGCTGATTCCTAAACCGGGGATGTTGAAAATGGTTTCAAGTAATAGCGAGCCCAGTACTAAAAACGGCAGATTGAGCGCGACGTGCTGTGAGAGCGGGCCTGCTAGATTTGGCAGCAGGTGGCGCAGCCAAATGCGTTGTTCGCCAATGCCTTGCGCGCGCGCTGCCTGGATGAATGGTTTGCGCATGCGATGATCAATGAAACTGCGCATCAATAAATATTCCGGCCAGATGCCTATAAAGACCGTTATTAGAATCGGCAGTATGAATAGCGGCAAAACCGGGTCGCCGTAGGGGCGTAATGGGGCCCACTCAAGGTTGATGACGAAGGTCTGCCGAATGATGAAAATATAAAGTAACGCCGGCAGGGACATGCATAGAATCGCTGCAGCGTTCAGGTTGCGCGAAAGTCGCTTCCGACCATGCGCGCTCACCGCCAGCATGAATGCGCCGATGAAAATAATGAAAAAGGACGGTGCGGCGATTGCTAAAGAACGCAGTCCGCGTTGCCACAAAGTGTTGCTGATGGGTCGCGAGTTACGGTCGTTGCCGAAGTCAAAGGACAGCAGGGAAAGCAAAGAGTTGAGAAAACGCTGTGGAGACGAAACCGGGTGAAGGACAGCCGCGTGGTAGGGTTGTTCAGAGCTGAGAGTGACTTTGTTGCCGAAATAGACTAAGGCAATTTCATCGCTGCTTGTCATGGCGAAGTCGTCGCTAACGGTGGCCGTAATAAGTGGATTGTTGTTGAGGTCTGTAACTAACTCACCGAGGGTATCTGGCACCGCTGTTTCTATAATGGCCTGGCCACCACGGTCATGCAGTCGAAAAAGGCTATCCATCGTTAGGATGAATGTTTCGCTGTCATCGGCATGCACCGTTAAATGAAACGCCGCGAAATTAATATCATCTATCAATCCTAAGCGTTGCGCGGTACTAGCCAATAGCGCGCGATCATCACTGTTTTCAGTATCGCGGGCGATAGGATCGCCGAATGCCGGCGACTGTAAAGCAATAAACAAGATAAGGTGCACACCAACAATGATTGCCAGAGCCGATATCAGATTTTTGCAGACTTGCTTAATCATCCTTTAGAATATAAGACTTACAGGGCATCAAGTCAAAGGGTCGCATCTTGAAATTAGTAATGCGCTTGCTGCCTAATACCCATGATTGTCGATGCTCAATAGGCATCGCGGGGCATTCGTCATACAAGATGGTATCTAGTTGTGCTTCAATTTGTCGACGTTGCGGTGCGTCTTGCGCGAGTGCGAGCTTGTCGAGCAGATCGTCAAAGGGCGGATTGTTGAAGCGACTAAGGTTGATGCTACCGCCGATATTGTCGCTCTTAAAGGTGTCGTAAATCAAACGGCTATCTGGCCAATCTAGTGTCCAATTACGCACAAAAATCTGTGCTTCTCCGTTTGCTGCGCGTTGCATTTGTTGGGCGTAAGGTACAGCGACAAGTTTACACTCGACGCCTATTTCTTTTAGTGCCACGGAGTAAATCTCACCCAGCGCGACACTCATTGAATCGGTGCCAAACAATACAAACTCGACTTGTGGCAATTCGTGTTGTGAGTAATAACCTGCATCTTCGAGTATTTGTCGCGCTTGAGTTAAGTCGTCGTGCCACGGATACACTTGGTGATGCTCGCCAACATTGGGTGGAATAAAGGAAGTGGCGCTAATAAAAGGCAGCCGTTGATAAAGCAGGTCTTGCCATTGCGCACGCGGAAAAGCCAATGCCAAGGCATGACGTAATTGTTTGCGTAATGCGTTCCCGGCATCATCGGCGGGCACGTGGCCTATTTCGCTGTCTTGCATATTGAAGCACAGCATGCTGATATCAGAGCGCGGGTAATCAGAGACCGTCACGCCATCGTCGACCAAGCTTTTCTTCAAGACTCCATTTTCGTCCAGGAACTGCTCAGCACTATTTGCCGATAAAGTAAGGCGGTCGCTTAAACCGCGTTTAAACATTTCGATAGGCGTCTGTGCATCACGTACCACCTGAAATTCTACTCCAGTAGCATTGCCTGGCACATCGCCACGCCAATTTGCGTTACGCGTTAGCAAAACCTTTTGCCCCGGAACGAATTGCTCGAGGTAAAACACCGCACTGCCGACGGGTTGGTCACGCATGCTACGCTGATCGCTCTCAACGGCTTCATGCGGGTAAACCGAAAAGTATGACATCGCCAATCGGTTTAAGAACCACGTATCTCTGCGTTGCAAACGCACGCGTAAATGGAAATCGTCCATCACCTGTAAGCCTTCAATGCCATTCTTCACAGCAGCGTCGAAGGCTTGTTGTGCGAGTGTGGCGTCTGGATTGGCAGTGGCCTGGTGCAACTCTTTAATCCCGACGAAAGTGTCGTTGATTGCCCACCAGCCATCGCTGTTCAGGCGTGCATCGGCTTGCCGCAGCCAACAGAAAAGCACGTCATATGCGTTTAACGTACGCAATCGACCATCGAACAATGCTGGCTCGAATGGATCAAAAAATTGTGCGTCGTGCCGTAATAAGATATCGTACTGAATGCCATCATCTGAAATTTCAACACTAGTCGCCAATAGCGGGCTAACTTGCGCGTCGTTAGTCGCGTAATCATATTCAAACAAACACTCGAGTATTTGGCGTTGCATCACGGCGTTGACAATATTCTCTGATTTGACCGGGTCAAACGAAGAAGGTTCGGCGCCTAGCGTATAGTGCAATAAATAGTCAGCGGGTAGCTTGTCGTTAGTCGAGCACGAAAGTGCAAAGACAAACAAAAGAGCGCGCGCAATCTTTACCATACGATAAGCTCGGCGAGGATACCAATATGGCGATCACCGATGCGTGTGGCAATTAACACACAGCGCTTTTCGCCGTATGCTTTAAGTTGAAATCGTTTGCGAATGGAGGGCTCCGATTCAGAAATGCCACGCTTGCGCACTTCGACCACTTGCACTTTTAGATCGCGCATCAGCTTGCGCATTTTCTTAGGATCGAAGGCGTCGCAGGCAAGTATTTTAAGGCAACTCAAAAAAGGATTTTCAATGGCCTGGTCTCCAGTCAGGTAGGCTATATGTGGATCGATGTTTTTCAGATCTAGTTCGGCAGCGATCTTGCCGATTAGTCCCGCACGGAGCAGCGCTTTATTGGGCGTGAAAATATATTTACCTAACTCATCGGCGGTTTCAGCCTGAGATTGTTCATCGCCACAATAAGTTTCAGTAGAAGGCAAAAGGGTAGCTCGACGCGCGACACCGCTTGCTAATTTGCCATACCAGAACACCATTTCTTTTGCTTCGCCAAGATAATAAATTACTTCGATTTCATCTGGTTTAGGGAACAGCTCTAGCAAAACATCGATGTCTACAGAAGGAGACAACTTTAAGCATGCGCCAGGCCGTCCCTCTATTAATGTGCTAATAACTTCTGGCGATGGCGACCACAGCTCGGGGTTGATGATGCGCTTGCTGCCTTTGCGTCGCGCTGGGTCAAGCATGATAGCGCCGTCAGCAAAATCAGTTTCAGAGCTATCGGCGCAATGAATGGTTAGCTTGTCGGCAACGCCACAGACCTCAGCATTCTTCGCGGCAAAGATGGTGGTGATTTCGCTAATATCGTAAGCCGTAACCTCGATACCCGCTTGCGCTAGAGTGATAGCATCAGACCCGCAGCCGCAACATGCGTCGATGACTTTGGTGAAACCGGCATCGGTGAAACGCTGAGCACGATATTTCGCGACCGGTTCGCTTGATGCTTGTTCGAGCAAAGGCCGGGTGAAAAACATATCTTGGCCACGCGAAAACTTGAGGTTGGCGCGGTTGCGCAGTAATCGCAAATCTTGCATCGCACCACCTACTTTTTTGCCGTGCATGCCGGTGAAGTTTTCTATTATTCGCATCTCGGACTCAGAGGAGTTGCGATTCATCTCGAGCGTCATAATCACATCGTCAGAGACGAGTGCATTTGCCGTTTTTACATCGAGACGAGCTGCCATGTCTTTATTTTAACCTTAAAACGAGGTGCCGAGGGTTAAATTGAAGCGACTATCTGTGGTGAGAGATCCCGCAGAAGGGTAGGCATCATAAGCAG
>JAQWRF010000229.1 GCA_029243845.1 Planctomycetota bacterium
ATTACTCGAACCGCGCTTGTTCTTCTTCACCATGGCGTTTGCTGGTTTCTGGCTGATGTTTTACCAGTTATTTGACATTCTGCCGAACTTCATCGATGACTGGGTAGATTCACGTGATGTCGTTGCTTTCTTGGGTGGAGCCGATTCTGTGCCCACTGTTAATGGCGGTAACTTAACGCAAGAATGGATGCTTAACTTTAACGCGGGGCTCATTTCCATTTTTGCCTTCGCAATGGGTTGGGTGACGGGAAAGGTGCGTTCATTGAATGCTATTGTGGTCGGCATTGCTGTGTCGGCGGTTGCCATTTATGCACTCGGCATGTCATCGAGTGGATGGTGGTGCTTAGGAGCAATCGGTTTGTTCTCTTTTGGTGAAATGACCGCTAGCCCGACAAAGATGCGTTACCTAGCAGGCATTGCCCCAGCAGGTAAAGAAGGTTTATATATGGGTTATGTAAACTTCACCGTAGGTATCGGCTGGTCGATTGGATCGGTGATTGCGGGCAACCTTTACGAAGAGGGTGGCGATAAAATAAATTTAGCTAAGCGTTACCTTATAGACAAATCGGGCGTTGCCGCAGAGAAACTAGACACTATGGCGCGCGCTGACATTCTACCCTTCTTTACTGAGAAGACTGGTTTGGATGCGTGGGAAACACGCACCGAACTATGGAACACCTACGAGCCTCAAAGCATGTGGGCTATCTTTACGGCGATCGGAGTAGGCTCGATGATTGCCATTATGATTTACAACAAAGTAGTCACTGCCGCAAACGCGAAGCCTGACCATAGCTTCAATGCCAATGGGCAACGTTATGTGACCTTAGCTCTAGCGCCTATTTCTTTGGCGTTTTGGTTTGGCGCATATTTACTAAATTTCGAGGACCTAGCAACAATTGTTCAGGCTATTCTGTTTAGTAGCTTGTGGGTAACTTCACTTAACATGCAACGCAATAAAAATTAATACATGAGTCTCTTCCAAAATGCCCCGCGTACGAATGCGGAATTCGAGGCGTGCGCGCCACTTGATTTATCGCCAAGCGAAGTAGCGGAGTTCGACGAAGCCGAATGGTATGCGCGTGCATATCGCGGAGAGACTCCACAGCTCACTCTGCGCGCGGTATTGATGGGATCGGTACTCGGCTTCTTTTTAGCCTTTACTAATTTATATATCGGCCTCAAAACCGGGTGGCACTTAGGCGTAGCGATTACTGCTTGTATCTTAAGTTATTCTATATGGCAAGGGATGTTACGTTTCGGTATTGCTAAAACCAATATGACTATCCTTGAAAATAACTGTATGCAATCGACAGCGTCGGCGGCCGGTTATTCTACAGGCGGTACTTTCGTTTCGGCGATTGCCGCGTTATTGATGATTCAAGGGGTGCATTTACCGATTTGGGTGCTTGTGGTCTGGACATTCTTCTTGGCAATTCTTGGCGTAACATTGGCCATTCCAATGAAGCGCAATATGATCAACCAAGAAAAGCTGAAATTCCCAAGTGGGCTAGCAGCGGCTTCTACTTTGCAATCGCTTTATGCTGATGGCGCTGAGGCTAGCAAAAAAGCACGCGCCTTGATGTGGTCCGGATTGGTCGGCGCGGTAGTTCCCTTTTTAATCGACGCGCATTTTATTATTGATAAAGTAAAGACTACTGCTGATGCGGTTGTTTATAAAACCCTGTTGCCGGGGTCGTCCAAATTGTTTGACTGGTTGCCGCATGTCGGCACTAAGTTGAATGAGAGTGGCGTTGCAGAAATTGCCAAGCCTAGTGATTGGACATTGCGCATGGACCACAACCCCGTGATGATTGCTGCTGGCGCTCTTGTGGGGTTACGCGTGGCGATTTGGATGTCCGTAAGTGGATTGATACTTGCGTTCTTGCTAGGCCCATATGCTCAAGAATATCTATGGGTAAACCTCGACGGTGAAACTGTAGCGGCTGTTACAAAGCCAGCGCGGGCATGGAAAGAAATAGGATTGTGGTTAGGTGCGCCTATTATGGTGGCCTCCGGATTGTTGGCGTTTGCTTTTCAATGGAAAACCATTGCGCGTGCCCTAAGCGGCATGGGCAAGAAAAGTGAAGGTGATGACGACGCACAAGACGGCGTTGAAGTACCGAATAGCTGGTTTGTGGCTGGCATGGTGGCTTCGGCTTCCGGCGTGATTTTTGTCGCTAATAGTCAGTTTGACGTGCCTGTTCACTTGGGCGTACTAGCTGTGGCTTTAACTTTCGTCCTAGCCTTGGTCGCATGTCGCGCCACTGGCGAATCTGATATCACCCCTACGGGCGCAATGGGTAAAATCATGCAGTTAACGTACGGCGTGTTAATTCCGCAATCGGCGACTGCCAACCTGATGACCGCAGGCATTACTTCGGGCGCAGCGAGCTCATCTGCGGACTTGTTGAACGATCTTAAATCTGGATACTTGTTGGGTGCGAATCCTAAGCGTCAATTCTTGGCGCAGTTCTTTGGTATTTTTACGGGTACGATCGCCACCGTGATTGGCTTTAAGTTGTTGGTGCCGGATGCGACTGCATTATTGGGCAAGACTTTGGCGGATGGCACCGAGATCGCTCCAGCATTCCCTGCGCCGGCAGCGGTGGCATGGAAGGCGGTTGCTGATGTGTTTAATAGTGGCATTGGTAACTTACACGAAATGCATCGTAGCGCCATCTTTGTTGGCTTGGGCATCGGCATAGCTTTGACCTTGATTGATCGCTTTGCACCGAAGAAGACTAAAAAGTTTTTGCCATCCGCGACAGGCGTTGGCTTAGGATTTATCTTGCCATTCCAGTACCCGTTGTCGATGCTGATTGGCGCGCTGATTGGTTATTACTGGAACAAGCGTAATGAGAAGCAATGCGAGGGCTATTTGGTTCCGCTTGCCTCGGGTATTATCGCGGGTGTTTCGATTATGGGCGTGGTGGCCGCAGCGTTGAACAACTTTGTATTCGTTAACGGCGGCCCTGGTCACTAATTCCTACTTAAATTATCCGGAAAGATGGTGTCACAAACTCCGTACAGTCGCTACTGTACATGTATGCATAAGACACTTCTATCATGTTTGCTCCCCGTAAGTCTGCTTCTCATCATAAGCTGTGGCTCCGGCTCTGATAACGGGGGCGGCGGCGGTCTTGTAGATCCTGGTGGCTCAAACGCTGCCACCGACGAAGGCATAGAGCAAGTGAACGATTTGCTTGATGATTTAGCCGCAAATCCCGGAAATACTAGCGCCAATCTAGCTGACGCGCACTCCAGCTTCCAGGAGGCTGTCAGGCTAAATCCAAGCAACGGAACGGCGCGCATGTTCCTTGCGACGACCACTATGTCCTCCTTTTTTGAAGAAGGCCAAAGCTCAATAACTCAGTCCACATTAGGCGGCCTCCTTGATGACTTCGGTTTCGGATTAATGAATCGTTCGCTATCTGATCTAGCAAGCGGCTTCAGCCCTACCACTCCGGCTGAAAATTTTGATTCGAGTACACCCAATTTAGGCCGAGTGCAAGATTGGCTAGCAAACGAAGTTTTTCTGCAGTTGTTTGATACTATCGCCGGTCACCTTGAAGCTGTGCCTGAATCATTCAGGGATACTATTACCCTTGACGGGGTAGATGTTGAAATTGATTGTGCTGACGCGCGCATGATTGCAGCTCAGTTTAGGCTAGCTCAAGTCGCTGCCCTAACGTTCATGGCGTTTGATTTTGACATGAACCTTA
>JAQWRF010000239.1 GCA_029243845.1 Planctomycetota bacterium
CAGCCATCGTGATCGTGTGTTGCAACAACAATGGCCGCCCCGCTTGCACTTAATTCCTGCAAGCTATCACTATATCGAACTCTAGATTCTGTATCGAGTGCAGTCGTGGGTTCATCAAGAATTAAAACTTGCGGTTTGGAACATATAGCGCGCGCAAGTAACACTCTTTGTTTTTGCCCCCCAGACAATTCTGAGAAAAGCCTGCCTGCCTTATTCTCCAGACCAATACGCTCTAAATTCTCCATCACAAAAGCGCGTTCAGCTGAGGTCTGTTTAAAAAAAATATTCTTCCCACGCCAAAGGCCAATGCTCACAACTTCAAATACTGTCAGAGGGATAATCCCATCAACTGCAGTAGCCTGAGGCATGTAAGACAAACGCAAGTCAGACACAGCGACTCGTTCACCTGCCAATAGCGGCAATGAACCAACTAGCGAGCGTAAAAAAGTTGACTTTCCGGATCCGTTAGCGCCATGCAAGATATGCCAGTCGCCATCTGACAAAGAAAAATCGACTTCGCGCAACACAGGTCGGAGCCCATAGCCCAAGTCAGCAGATATCAAGCTTAGTAAACTCAAAACTTACCACTCATCGGCTCAGGAATATCTAATGCACCTGCAACGCTGGAAACCACCGTGTGCATCCAGTCCAAGTAACCGCTATTGCCTGACACACTAGCCACTTTAACGACTTTAGCTCCAGTCATACTAGATAAATTACCTAATTTGCCCTCAGAATACCAGGGCTCCATCAGTATCACCCTAACCTTGTGCTCGGTCATCGTTTTGCTCAATGCAATAAGATGGCGCGTAGTTGGCGGCATTCCCGGTTTTGGCTCAACCTCGCCTCTAAGCACTAGGCCAAAGGACTGAGCGAAATAGGACCATGAGCGGTGATAAGTAACGATACTCTGCGCCTTGGCAGGGGTAAGCCACTTTGTCCAATGAGCAATCAGCTCACCCGCTTTTTTATCCCATGCTTCCCAATTCTTAAAAAAGTCTTCTTTGAATTGTGGTTGCTGTAGACACAAAAAGTCGCGCAAACCAACAGCTACTTTCCGCATTAGATGAGGATTAGTATTCCAATGCGAGTTCCCTAGAGGGTGAACATCTACACCGGCCCCCCTGTCCAACTTAACAGGTATCTCTAAAGCCACGCCAATGAAGTCCGAGGCCACGAAGTGATTCGCACCACCTTGTGACACATCGCCATCACCTCTACCAAGATCTTTTCGCCCAACTTTTTCAAGTAGCGCTGGCAGGTATGCATGTTCGTAACCTAGCCCCATTGAGGCCAAAGCGTCTGCACGGCTCAACTTCAAAAGCATGGATGCTCTTGGCGTCACCTTATGCGGATCAACTGCCCCTGGGACCAAAGGAATGACTTTCACATGCTCGCCACCAATAGTTTCAACGATATCAGACAAGCCTAATGTCGTTACAGCAATTTCAACGACTTGAGGTCGAACCGGCTTCTCTACCTCAGTAGAGAAGTCGGTTGAAATGCATAGCATTAAAAAGAAAAGTGGCATGCTTACCAATCCAATCCGTGCCTGTGTCGTCCCATAAATGAGCTCCACTGCAAAGTGACCATCATTTCGTCCTCAAGCCCTGGCTGCTCTACTTGCTCAACTGCAAGTCGGACACGATCGAATTC
>JAQWRF010000251.1 GCA_029243845.1 Planctomycetota bacterium
CCATGTCATTCGTGGCGAAGAGCATTTGGTGAATACTCCTAAACAGGTGATGTTATGCCAAGCTCTAGGCATGCCAGTTCCAGACTTTGCGCACGTGCCATTGATTCTTGGTGCCGATGGTAAGAAGTTGTCGAAACGTACAGGCGATACAGCGTTAGGCGATTATATTAAGTCGGGTCATCCTGACGATGCCTTGTTTAATTTCTTATGCTTGCTTGGTTTTGCGATTGACGACAAGACCACCGTGTTTAGTCGCGACGAGTTACTGAAAAGTTTCGAGTTGAAAAAAATATCAAAAGGCGGAGCCCTGTTTGACACGGATAAGCTTAACTGGATTTGCGGAGAATATATTCGCAACACTAGTGTGGCTGACTTGTGCGCCGCTGTCGAGCCATTCATGGTTGCGGCAGGGTACTCGCTTGCTCCCGAGTTGCTCGCTAAATTGGTCACGGCCTTGCAGCCGCGGGCCAACCTATACTCGCATTTTGCCGAGCAGGCTGCGGGCTTGGTTAGCGAAGTTACATACGATGAAAAGGCTATAAGAGAATTGTCCAAAGATGGGGTGCTGCAGTATTTAGAATTAGTCGCAGCCCAGTTACAGGACTGTGAATGGCCACCAGCAGATTTCTTTAGCTTAGTTAAGAAGATTGCCAGTGACAAAGAAGTCGGTATTGGCAAGATCATGAAGCCTTTGCGCTGTGCCTTGACGGGCGCTTTAGGCGGTCCAGAGTTAGCGGACGTTCTCAATATCCTCGGGAGAGAACAAAGTCTTTCTCGGCTTGCGAAGGCTGGGCAGTTGGTGTAAAATCTTCGCCCTTGTACCTCTCAGGTGCACGGGGATGTAGCTCAGCTGGTTAGAGCATCGGAATCATAATCCGAGTGTCAGGGGTTCAAGTCCCTTCATCCCTACCAACCAAGCGGGCGTATCATTGTGATCCGTCCGCTATTTTTTTCATTATGTACGAATTCGAAACCTTCGAGAATCCACGACCGGGGCGCCACTTCATGATTGAAAGTGTCACTCACGAGTTCACCTGTAATTGTCCGATGACCGGACAACCCGATTTTGCAAGCTTACGTTTCCGCACGGTTCCTGGCGAGAAATGTGTAGAGTTGAAATCTTTAAAGCTATTTTTGTGGTCATTCCGCAATGAAGGGCACTTTCACGAAGATGTCACCAACCGTATTCTCGACGAAATTGTTGCCGCTATTAACCCAGTGTTTCTGGAAGTGCGTGGCGAATTTAATGTTCGTGGGGGTATTGGCACTGTTATTACTGCGCGGCATGGCGCATTGCCAGCTTCGCTCGCGGATATAGAGCGCTCAGAAAATATTTTTTAATTTTTCTAAAGGTTATCGGGCATTACTCCGAAATAGTAATGAATCTGATTTCCTGTAGCCGACCAATAGGGAGCCCTCGCAAGAGGTTATTGGTCGGCTTTTTTTATGCCTGAGAAACGCGATTACTCAATGAAAGATTGCCACAGTTCACTTCTAAGGCGTCACCATCGGCAATAGGGCATACACCCTTAGGGGTTCCAAGCAGCAATACATCACCACTAGATAATTGATGCCAGCGACTTATCTCGCTCAGAGCTTCGCTAGGGCTAAAAATCATCTCTCCCAAGAGCGCCTGTTGCACAATCTCGCCATTTAGTCGGCCGGTCAGCTGTAGTCCAGCGAAGGCCTGCGCTCCTGGATAATCAGTCCAACGCGGGCCGAGCACACCGAAGCTTTGAATGTTCTTAGAGCGCAACCATGGCATTCCTGATTGTCGGTCGCGGCTTTGAACATCGCGCGCAGTAATATCGTTTGCACAGGTGTATGCCGTGATGGCAGCCTCGCATTCAGCCACGCTCGCATCACGTAAGTCATCACCAATTTGGATGGCCACCTCAGCCTCGCAATCTACCCTTGAAGTCAACCACTGTGGGATGTGGATGCTGTCGCCGTCGCCAATGAAGATGCTCGGCAGCTTGTTGAACCACAGCGGAGTGGTTGGCGGCTCTGAATTCAGTTCACGGGCATGTGCCGCAAAGTTTTTGCCTAAGCAAAAAACATTTCTGAGTTGTGAATGAATACCCATCCCATTAACGGAGATTCTTTAAAGCACCCAAAGCATAAGCAGTGCACAAATCAGGGTTGCCTTCCCACCAACGTGGCGCGTCGTTGTTAATCCACGAACCATCTTCAAGCTGTACATCATGCAGCTTAGTAGCCAGCTCGCTGCGCCAATCATGCTGCTTGCCAGCGACGCCGGTAATGCTATCTAGTTGCAAGCCGTTAAGTGCCTGTGCAAGTGTTTGGTAGTAATAATACAAGCCTTGGAAGCCACCGCGCGGATCAATCAAAGGGTCGAACCCTGGATTAACTTCTAAAGTGTAGTGATTGCTAATCCAGTCGATAGCGGCCTGTACTCGCTCATCGTCTTGCTTGACACCCGCAAAAGTGTAACACTTAAGCAGGGCATAAGTCATTGAGCCGTAGCTGCGTGCGACTAACGATCCATCAGGTTGAGCATCGTATCCGGCAGGGGAATTGCCTGGGTAATAAGCAGCTCCGCCGTCATTGCCGGCGCGCGCTGGCTTGTCACTATCTTTGTCGTAGTAGGTCTCGCCATTCGATTCAGAATGGTTTTGGCTACGGTTTATAAAGTAAATCGCACGCTGGAAGGCCGCGTCGTCGGCTGGTACCTTAGCTTCATTCAGCGCCTGTAGCGCATATTGTAGATTCGACAAATCGGGACGCAAGTCACCGCCATAACCAATGCCTCCGTAAAATTTATCTTCGGTAGTGTAGCCTTCACCTTCGTCCGTTTGGACGGCGCGTAAAAATACAACGGCATTATTGATGATAGCCTTGTCGGCAGGGCGTTGTCCATCGATTAAGGCGCCGATGGCGACAGAAGTGGTGTAAACCATTACGCGGCCGTCGTGAATCGAACCGTCTTCGCGCTGCAAGCTCACTAGCCAATCTAGGACCGGGTAGGCTTGCTCACGAACTTGGGGCCGATTACTACCGAGCATGGCGCGTGCGACCATAGCGCTAATGCCAGGCTGTGGCTGACCGAAAACCTCCCAGTATCCTGATTCGCCACGGCTACCCAGCAGATAGTCCACACCGCGCTCATAATCCGTTGCGGCTTGCTGCTTGGCGATTGCCATAGCATTCAGGTCCGTGCTCTTAGTGATTTCGTAAGTGCGCAACAGGCCGCTATTAGCGACTGCATTAGCAATTTGCTTCAAACTCGCAGTTGGTGGTAGCGCATCGATGCGCAACGCGTCGATATTCAACAACATAGCCGCCCTGAAATCATTGATGGTCTTGCCATTGCGGAGCGCCATTTTTTCGGCAGTAGGCAAATACATTTCGCGATGTACGTGTACCAATGCCATACCGATACGTTGATCGGTTTCCCATGACGGATCATCGTCTTGATGCTGAAGGATGTAGTTAACCGCGTCGCGCATAAAAGGTCCGTCGTCAATGCGGTAAGCTCGCGGCGACAAAGCCATGCCTGTTAAAATGTTGGCCGTAATGACAACGTCGCCGCCAAATGAACCATCAGCCATTTGCGCCGGACGCACCGAGTTTAGGTAATTATCAAACAGCTCTTTTTCAGAAGGCTGTTGGCAGAGGGCAAGACCAATAAGGATGTGAGCTAACATGAGTGTTTAACGTGTTAAATGGTGTTCGGTTCGATGTTTTCGATTATTTCTACCACGCGCTGGCTAACTCCCGGAAGTAGGTAGCGCTCGCGGATGTCCTGCAGTTGCTGTTGCAGGAGTGGGTAACGTGCTTCATCAAGTAATGGCAGCAATGCGTTGCACAAATCGTCGGCGCTAATGTCTCTGCCCACAACTTCTGGGAGTACCTCTTCGTTGGCGAGTAAATTGATGCCACCGATAAAGGGCACGGCTAGGGCATTTCGTGCAATCCATGAGCCAAATATCGAGTCTATTTTGTAAACAATGACCGCGGGTATCCCGAGTGCGGCAACTTCTAGGGAAGCAGTGCCTGACACAACCCATGCCGCGCGAACCTTTGCTAGCTGTGCATGCCAATTGTCAAAGCTAAGCTCAACATCTAAGTCGTAGCCATTTAATATTTTCTGTATCAGTTCGCGCAATGATTCGCGGGAGTGCGGCAATATGAACTCAAGCATCGGATTTGCCCGCTTCATCTTTATAGCGGCCTCAAGCATCAACGGTAAATTACTACGAATTTCGCGTTTGCGGCTGCCCGGTAAAATCGCAATGATATTTGAATCGTGATTGGTGTTAATACCGGGTAACTCGTCGGCAATGGGATGCCCAACGAAGTGCGCATCCGCACCTTTGCTGTTGTACCATGAAGTTTCAAAAGGCAAAATGCTAAGCAAGGCATCGGCGTGTTTGAAGTCACGCACGCGCCATGGTGCCCACGCCCACAGTTGTGGGACGATGTAATTCACCACCTTGACTTTGTTGCGCCTGGAAATGCGCAGTAGATGACGATTTAAGCCCGGGTAATCAATGAGGAGAACCATGTCAGGCGGGCGCTGCTTAATCTCGCGCGTGAAATGATAAATAGCCTTGAAGAACAACGGCAGCCGCGCAATAACATCGACAAAACCCATGATATTAAGATCGGCTAAAGGCAACAACACCTCGACACCTTGCGCTTGCATCTGATCGCCACCAAAGCCCCGTATCTTGATGCCAGGGTGCCGCTGTTTGAGTAAACGAATGAGTTTTAAGGCATGCGCTTGCCCAGATTGATCACCCACGGCGATGAATACCGAATGGATAGGGCGCGGCGAGTCACTTAGCTGTGCCGCATCGAGCGCCTCGAGTTTGGCTAATTGGCTAAAGTGTTGCAAACGTTTCTTGCGCATCATCAACGACAGCAAATGTCGCGGCAAAGCGCACGCCAACTCTACAAGAGCGTAGAGGAATTCGCGTAATACGGTGCATGAGGCTGTTAGCATTTGCTTATGAGCGATCTACACCAAGCGCCGAAAATTCTCAAACAAGATTTGTTCGGGCGTGTAGAGCTAATCTATTTTAGCGATTCCTCGGCAATTCCACAGCT
>JAQWRF010000265.1 GCA_029243845.1 Planctomycetota bacterium
CTGCAAATTGGCAAGCGCCGCCTGATGAACGTTCGCTGCGCTAGTCGCTAGTCGCCAATTCGCGGTAAGTCGGCTAAGCGAATGGCCATGACGTCAAATTCGTTAGCGTCATCGGTAGCTGCCGTAGCGTAACCCAAAGAGCCTAGCACGGCATCCTCTTCGGCACTTAGTGAATCGATTAAACAGTCCGCTGCTGGCGAGTGCTTGACCTTGTCTAAATATTGCTGGTACTCGTCGAAAGCAATGGCATATAGTTTTAAGGCCTCCGTGTAACGAGGATCGTTTGGAGTCAAAGGTGAGGTCTCGCGTGGATCGCTGGCGCGGTCGAATACGAGGTAGGGGCTATTTGTGGACCTTCTGAGTAAAGGTGTGACAGCGGTGAGCCCGTCGCTACTGTCGGCTTGATTGTATTTGAAAGAGCGCAATACCGTAAAGCGCGAGTTGCGCCAGCCATCTGCGATGTTAAGTGAGCGGGAGCGACGCGTTCCACCAGAGAAAATGTTTTGGAATGCACTGCGGCTTATGGTGTCGCCGTTGATATCGGCGGACAAGCTTTCGCCTTCAACACCGAGTAGCGATTTGTTGGTTGCGAGATCAAGTAGAGTCGGAGCCACATCGTAAATACGGCTGACATTGCTGATACGCGAACCTGCAGTAGGCATGTTTGGCGCGCGAAGAACCATGGGGATCCGCACTTGTTCGGCAAACAAAGTCGAACGGTGACCAATACTGTTGTGTTCAAAAAACTCGTCGCCGTGATCGGCAACGACCATAATAATGGTATTTTCCCAGACACCCTTTTCTTTCAATTTATCTATTAGCTTTCCAATATGGTGATCCACCCAATTGATTTCGGCGTCATAATTAGCGATGACATGATTTAAGTCACGCTCAGAAATATGACGCGCATACGGCGGAGATAAATCCATTACGCGCGAGTCAAAATACCAATTGCTGCCGTCGAAGTCGCCGCTGTAGCCTGGGTCAAATAATTGAGCTAGTTGCGAATTTATGGACTGCGGTATGTGATCGTAGTGCGCATCGAAATAGTGCACGAACAAAAAGAAGGGATCGTCATCAGATTGGTCAATGAAGCCTTCCGCTAGTGCGTTAATCTTTGGCGAAGTGATATCCCAGTGTGACATGCGGTCGCGTAGTTGCGCAATCATTTGCTTGTCCATAGGCTCGCGGCCCTGCGCCTTGAGTTTCGCGTTATCGTCGATGACCATTTCTATGAAGTCGTCATTAGAAATCATTCCGGATTCGTAGCTGTCGAAGCCCGCATTGAAGCCGTATTTTTCCGACAGGTATGGGCCGGAATAGTAACCTGCGGTCGCGTAGCCTGCTGCAGAAAACTCTTGCGCTAAAGTGCGATGCTGTGGGTCGCGGTGAAACCGGTCCGTCAGCACTCCGTGTGCTAGGTCAGAACGTCCAGTCATCAGTGACATATGCGCGGGCAATGTCCACGAAGTAGTTGTAAAGGCATCGTCAAAAACTACACCTTCTTGAGCCAACGCATCAATGTTCGGGCTTATAGCCACATCCGGTGCATAACGCGGACGGTGCCCGTAAATGCCTAAATGATCGCGACGCACAGAGTCGATACTGACTAGCACAACGTTAAGTTGCTGCTGTTGCTGTTCTGTTGAATCACTGCAACTAACGAAGCCAGTGCAAACGAGTAAGCAGAATAATGTGATAGTTTTCATGTTAACGTTGAGGCAGTATAGTGTAGCTTAGGTCAATGCTTGGCTGCGTATCGTATTTGGTTATGATTTTAAGCGTGCCGTTAGTGCCTTCGGCTGCAGGTATGCCAATATAGTTTATTTTATAGATGGACACCAACTCGTCAGAGTTGCTGGAATACTCTAGTTCGAACCCCAGTTCAGCGAATATGCCGCTATCGAGCTTCGGAGCTACTTGGCCGACGGCGGTTTGTACAATGACGAATTCTTGACTCAATTTGTCACGCGAAGGATCAAAGAGCAAGCGTTGCGGTTGCACATAAATATCAGGCCGGGCAACACCCTGCACATTTATTTTGACGGGTGGCGCATCGGGAAGGTTCGTCTTGAAACTAAAGTTCTGGCTGAATTGGCCTTCAGGCATTTCCTCGGGAGCCGTAAAAACCACTTCATAAGCCGAGCGCTGATGATCTTCGATTACGACCGCGTTGCTTATGACATGCCAGCCATGGTATTCACCATCGATGTCAAGAATGAACTCGTTGGCATCGTGCGCGGCAACCACAGCACGGCCACTCGCTTGTTGTCGTAAGCCAATGTTGCCGAGTTGAATCGACCAGGGTGATATAACGAATGGTGTATAAATGTCGGCTGCCCACTCTAGAACCATGCCTGGGTGCTCGGCAAAGACGATAGGAATCGAACCGATTTTGCGGGATACGGGTTTTCGGTAGCGCGCAGTGTCGAGTGTGAAGACGATTTCGGCAGTCTCGTCAGGGAGAATAGTGAGATTAACAATGTCGCCACGCAAAGGGCGCAGGCTGTCACTACGTTGCGGTAACCGCAGATTTGCAGTAACACATTGGCACGAAAAGGGGCCTATGCGCCGCACGACAACGTCACTACCGCTAGTATTCTTAAGGACCCAAGTGCCTGTTGCTTTTTGGCCATATTGAATCGTGTCAAACTGTAACCGCGCCGGACTAGCCGTTAATGGTGGCGTAATCTGCGAAACTGCCCCAACTTGCTTTTGGCAACTACCGAATAGTAGTGTTACTAAAAAGAAGAGGGTTGGTGGTATTGGGCTAACAGGCATGTGACACTATCCTATCGTAACCATGAGTGATTCCCCATACCCTTTAACCGCTAGTCAAGACCCACAAGTTCACGCCTGCCTTCTCAACGAATGGCAGCGCCAAGAAAACGGTATTGAGTTAATCGCTAGCGAGAATCAAACTTCGCAAGCGGTACTCGAAGCGCTTGGTTCTACTCTAACGAATAAGTACGCCGAGGGATATCCTAATCGCCGTTACTACGGTGGATGTGAGCACGTCGATGTCGTTGAGGATTTGGCGAAAGAGCGGTTGAAAGAATTATTCTCAGCCTATGGTGCCAACGTCCAATGTTCGAGTGGTTCTCAGGCGAATCAAGCCGCTATGCTAGCTTTGTTGAATCCTGGTGATACTGTGTTGGCTATGGACTTAAATCATGGTGGGCACCTCACTCACGGCCACCCCAAAAACGCCTCTGGCGCTTACTACAATTTTGCGCATTACGGTGTTTCGGAAAGCGACGAGCGTATTGATTACGATGCACTCGAGAAGCAAGCACAAGAAGTTCGCCCACACCTTTTGTTGGCAGGGGCATCAGCTTATTCTCGCACGATAGACTTCGAGCGCTTGTCGCATATAGCAAAATCGATTGATGCTAAATTTATGGTCGATATGGCGCACATTGCCGGACTCGTCGCCGCTGGACTCCATCCTTCACCTGTTCCTTATGCCGATGTTTGCACGATGACGACTCACAAGACTTTGCGCGGTCCGCGCGGTGGCGCGATAGTGGCTACTAAAGAATGGATTAAGCAAATCAACTCAGCAGTGTTCCCCGGCATACAAGGTGGTCCGCTGATGCATTCTGTAGCCGGCAAAGCGATTGCTTTCGGCGAAGCCTTGCGTCCAGAGTTTAAGCAGTATCAACAACAAGTCATTGATAACGCCCAGGCTTTAGCCGAGGCATTAATTGCTCGCGGATACCGCTTAGTCTCGGGCGGTACCGATAACCATTTAATGATGGTTGATCTGCGTGGTCCTGATGGTCCTGGCATCACTGGCGCAACCGCCGAAGATGCCTTGCATAGCGCCGGAATCACCGTGAATAAAAACCTGATTCCGTTTGATCCTGAAAAGCCCATGTTAACTTCTGGTATTCGTGTCGGTACACCTGCGGTTACAACCCGTGGCTTTAAAGAAGGCGATATGAAGCGCGTCGCCGAATTTATCGACCGCTCCTTGCGCAATACAGAAGACGCGAACTCCCTTGCAGGAATTCGCGCCGAGGTTCTTGAAATGTGCCAACAGTTCAAGATTTACAACTTCTAAGAAGTGATTAAATCAGGCCTTGTAGCTTGGCATCTTTGTCAAGCACACGGTCGTGTTGTGTGTCAACAAAGGCATCGAGCTTAGCAGCCATCTCGCTGTCGCTAACGCCAAGGATACGTAATGCAGTGAGAGCAGCATTTATCGGGCCACCGCGCCCAACACCTACAGTGGCAACAGGCACGCCACC
>JAQWRF010000285.1 GCA_029243845.1 Planctomycetota bacterium
TTGCAAACTTTATTAAAACTTTCGATCAAACTTGTCGTCTCAACAGCCTGCGATTGATAACTTTGATAGTAATCGCGAACACTTGCAAAAAACAATGCGTCGCCCACAGTATTGCGCAGCATGTGCAGCACCCATGCCGCCTTTTGATAGGTGTTTGAAGAATAACGCCCGAAGAAGTCTTCGGATGAACTAAACTTATGGTCGACGATTGGCTTTTTATGAGCCTGCTTCGCGCGCAACCAACGCGATCGCGCCGAGCGCATTTCATCTGTCAAATTTGTCTCGCCAATCAGTTCGTGTAACACGGGACCAAGATAGCTTGCAAAGCCTTCGGACAACCATGCGTCTTGCCACCGCGCATAACCGACCCCGTCACCAAACCACATGTGCGCAAATTCGTGCGCCATCGTGCCTACACCGCCGCCAGGGTATTTGAAAATCTTTTGCGCCAACCAAACATTGCCTGGGTACTCCATGCCACCCCATCGTGTAGGGATTTGCACCGTTGTGAATTTAGCGTAAAGATAGTCACCGAATCTTTCTTCCATCCAGGTCATCCAGGTGGCGTGGTGAACTAAGTACTTAGCAGCGAGTTCGGCATCTTGCGGAAAAACATAATGCGGTAAAAAGCGATCGTCGCCATCTTCGCTTACGCGCGCAAAAGGCCCGGCAGCGAAAGCGAACAATGATGGAGGGATAGGCGATTGAGTTTTGCCGTGGCTAAGCGAACCGCCGTTTTCTATTTTGGACGTCGTCCATGCGCCCGAACCAATGGCGCTCCATCCCGCGGGTGCGGTTAGCTCTAGCGAGAACTGCGCACGGTCGGCGTTGGAATCTTCGCATGGCAACCATGCGCGCGTGCGAGACGGGAAGCCATCGCTGAAGAAGTAAGTATCGCCGAGATAGTTGCGTTCGCGGTATAGGCCGTCAGCAGGCCATCCTTTGAAGCTAGCAGTAAACACGATGTCGTCGCCAGGGCTAGCGCCAAGTGGCAATGGTATTTGATACTGATAAGCGTTTGCTCCGACGACTATTTTCTCGCCGTCGAGTTGTGCGAACTCGACTTGCCATTTATCGGATGCGGTGCGGTCGAGATAAAGGGTAGTGATTTCCTCTAATGCTATGAAATGATATTCGACACTACCCTCGACTTGACCGCTAGCCAATATCTCTAGTTTTATGTCATATGAAATAGCATCTTGCGCTGGATAGTCGGCGAAGTTTGGTTGCGGTTCTTGGGCAGCAAACATTAGGGCGATAGATAAAATCATATTAATCATTACACAGGTTCATTACTTCAGCAACTAAAGCGTCGATGCTGACGGACAGTTGCGCGATATTTTCGGCCAGCATGTAAGCTGGGGTAGAAACTATTTTGTTGCGCGTATCAACATGCACTTGCGAGTATTCGCAATCGATGGTTTTAACACCCATGTCGCGCAATGCAGCGTGCGTGTCGGGACAGTTCCCCGCAGTTAGTTCTATCACTGCGTGATGATTGCGCAACGCACTTGCGGCAATCGCAGGAGCGATGCAGATGAAACCCAACACTTTGCCATCATCTAAGAAATTACAAATGGTGCTTTTAACTTGAGGATGAGCGACGGCGTCTGCTCCGGCGACAGCGAAGTCGCACAAATTCTTTGCTGCGCCAAAACCACCGGGGAAAATGATGGCGTCGTAATCAGCGGCGAAGATATCGGCCAAGGGTACAATCTCGCCACGCGCAATGCGCGCCGCTTCTTGCAATAGGTTGCGCGATTCACCTTCAACGATTTCGCCGGTCAGGTGGTTCACCACATGCATTTGCTCGACATCTGGAGCGCAACATTGCACAGTAGCTCCGGCACGTTGCAATGACAACAATGTCAAAACGGACTCGTGGATTTCGGAGCCATCTTGGACACCACACCCTGATAAACAAACTGCCACTTTTACCATTCTTTTATTATTCGTTGATGGGTTCAAGCACGACATCGCCGGCGACATGCGCCTGACAAGCCAAACGCACACCCTCACCACAATCGAAGGCTTCGAGGATGGCCTCTTCACTTCTTGACGCTTCGGCCAAGCTGCCATCGACGACTTTGACAGTACAAATACCACACTTACCCGATTGGCAACCGAACGGTATGGGCAAATCGTGGTCGTAGCAAACTTCAAGCAAACTGCCGTCACCCTCTGCGACTTTAGTTTCGGTGGTTGATATAACTGTAATTTTAGACATTAGTGTTAGGGGTAATTATTTGTTGGACGGAGTCGATGATTGTTTCACAATCGGTTGCATCGAAACCGCTAAACCATTTATCCGCCGGCATCAAGACCGCATGTGGCCCTTGGTGGCAGGGACCGAGGCATGAACTTGAAGCAACGCGCAGTTCTGGCTTTAGGCCACGCGCTTTGGCGGCATCACGCAGCGATTTGCACAATTCAGAAGAACCATGGGAGGTTTCGCACGACTCGCGCTTATCTGCACCGCGCGCATTGGTGCATACGAACAAAATGTTATTGGGCTTGGTCATGATCGGCGAAACGTTGTTGGTAGTCTAGTATTTGCTCGACATAGGACAAAGGAGTTTTTGATTGACCGCGCATCGAATCAATATAAAGCTCGGCGCTGCCTGATTTTTTTATGTTACGCGAGACACGCGCGGCGCCCAATCTATACGACAACAAGCCAAGAGTGATTGATCCATCCCAGCGGCGAATCATTTGCGCTAAGTAGAAGCCTCCCATTCGCAAATTATCATCAGGCGAATAAGGCGGACCACTTATTGTCATTTTTCGCGCGACCTCGGCGGCCGTACTTGGCAGCAACTGGCAATATCCACCGGCTTCTACCGATGATAATGCATCAGCTTTGCCACGTGATTCGGCATAAACCAAACCGGCCAACAAATAAGGGTCGATCCCGCTTTCAGTAGCAGCCACTTTAATTTGTGGTAACAAATCGGCGACACGCTGAAAATCGGCCCCAAAAAGAAATAATGCTACAAATGCGCCAATTACTCCACTCATCACCCCGATGAGGAAATTTCTGCCGGTGACAAAAGAATGTTTAGTCAAGGTTATCTAACCAATCTTGCCACGGCTGAGCACGGCGTAATAATTCTGCATCAGGAGTACCGTCGAGGATTGCTTGTGCATCGACACCTGTAAGGCTAAACAGGAAGTAAGCGCAAAGAGCACGCAAGCGTCCTGGTCCTGACCGTAATCCATTTAACAATTGTTCGACTGAAAGCTTAGTTGCACAACGTAAAGGGTCGTCAAAGTACTCGTCTAGTTCGAACCCTGAAGCAATTAAACCGCTGCGTAACCAATTACGTGGTAGCTCATAAGAGTTAGCTTCCCACCAGGCGCTGTACACGCCCGCTGGCAAAAGTTGACGGCGGTTATCTGAACCCGTTGCAGAGACTAACGCATTGAGAACTTCCTCAGAACGCGGTTGCTTGGCCAGCAGTCGCATTAGTGATGGTGCTGCCGCCGGCTCGCCAGCAAGGCCGGCAATGATTGCTGCGCGATGCGACAACTCGGCATTGGAGAAATCTAAGACATAAGGGCGCAGCACCAAGCGGCAAGAGGCTGCACCGCGCAGAAATAAAGCATTCTGAAAGCCACCTTCGAGAGGCGTACCCGCGAAGTCAGCGAACAGCTCGCTTAACACGGCAGTAGCTTCTTCGCCGTCGATTTTCGCTATCGCCTCAACGCTTTCAGCACGCACCGCTGCTGAAAAGTCTCGAGAAGTTTCAGTCAGCAATGAAAGCGAACTCACCTCGCCGATTGCACCTATTGTTCTGAGCGCTGTTGAACGCGTCATATCGTCATATTCTGCGCCTACAAAAGTATTAACGGCCGGTAAAGAGCTGACTGCACGCAGCTCACCTAGAGCATGTAAAGCCGCATGCACAACATTTATGGAGTCATCGCCAAGAGCGGTTTCGATGGTAGAAGCCGCAGTAACCCCGCGGCTATTTAAAGCATTGACCGCCGACAAGCGCACCAGCTCTCGCGCGTCACTCAACGCCAAATGAAGTTGCTCTAAAGGGTATCGGCTTAACACCATTTCACAACTCGTATCACGAAGGCCCTCTTGTTGGCTCAGGGCGGCGTCTATAGCAGTCACAAATAGCGCCGGTGATGTGTCGATAAGAGCTAGCTTGATACAAGTGTTAGCTACATCAAAATTTGCAGCGCGTTCTTGAGCAATGGCATACAACTCGACCGACATGGATGGCGTCCAGAGTTGTTGGCGCTGTGGTAGCTGCGACAGCTCTGCGAGCCAGGCAAATAACGCGGCGTCGTCGAGAGTACCCATGCGACCGGCGGACAGATCCAACAACAGTTGTCCGCGGCT
>JAQWRF010000370.1 GCA_029243845.1 Planctomycetota bacterium
CTTCTCAAAAGTTGCGGCGCACAGACGCTGTGACAATTCAACATCGCGCCAGCGATTTTCACTATCGCTGTTTTGGTACGCATCAAGAATGGCATGTACTTCGCAAAGCATAGAGTGCAATTGTGCGACATCGGCCTGCCAGTCTTGCGGAAGGTTTGCAGCCTGCTCGCGACGGCGAGTGAGGTATTCGCCTAAACGGTACGCGAGGAATTCATCGCGAAAATTAAGCTCGGCTAAGCTGATATGCCCCGCTACAACTCGAAAGCCGGCAGCGAGTTTGTTTTCGCTAACGCTACTCACTTCTACGGAACCCATCCAAAAAGGTTGCTGATGATGGCTGATTTTCACCTCATCAAGTAATTGGCCTACGCGCAGACTGAGCGGCTTCTCTGACTCAATGGCCATTCCGGTAGATGACATATTGGCGATTAGGAAATCGCTACCGTCAAAATGGCAGTACGGAACGTGGTTTAATTCGGACGAATTAAGCCTGTCGCTACGAAAACGGAATTTGCTGGGCGCACCATTGAGCACAGCGTGAACAGCCCCGTTTACGGTTGATTGAGTTTCTGATTCGGTCATGAGGGAACAAATGACTAGAGCACTCGTAACAATCGACCAATGATTGCTTAATTATCCCTATCTTTTCTCAGAAGATTGCTGTCGCCCCTTATTACGGCGATTCTCGCTGTTACCGTCCCATATCTTGTGCTCATCGCTCATAATTCTTCTAATTTCTCTTAAAAAATGCTCGGCCGGCATAGCGACTAACTTACTTTTCCTATGATCTGATATATTATTTGCCTTCCAGAAGCCTTCGGTGTTGGCTTTCTCAAGGAACTGCCATTTTCTAATCGAGAATAACACCTGCATGGCTTCATCAACAGAGGCTGTTTCTAGCCAAATGGCTGCTTTATCGCCTAGCCAGCCGGAAGCATGAGCCTGACGTAAAGCTTCGCGAATTTGTGGTTCTCGCAGAGAAATATCATGTGGCGGGGGTCGACGCGGTGAACGATCGTCGCTTTTCTGCATGCGCGCTCTAGCCAAATCGCGAAGATGCCTGCGTTTATTGTGTTCGTCCATTTTGCCGAACTCTTCAAGCTCAGCCGCGCTCATTAAAGCCAAAGACTCTTTTTCATGCCCTTCAAAGATATCGCGGCGCTCTTTCATTTTCTGCCGGCGCTGGTCATCCATCTTTCCCCATTTATCTTGGCGCTTAATGTATTTACCACGCTGCTCATCGCTTAAACCTTGCCACCACTCCTGCGCCTGGATTTGCTGTGCCTCTGACCAATCCCCGCGGTTAGCTATTTCTGGCGGTGATTGCTTAGCCTCTCCCTGAGGCAACGCTAACAAGAGAATAATAGCTAAAATCACTTTTCACCTTCAACCGTAAGCAGCTTCAAGGCGAAATCAACATCTTGCAGTGTTGCTGATGTCGATATTTGTGGTGCATCGACGGTTTCTCCGTCTTCTAACACATCGAAAAGATCTAGCATCTCGTGGTTTGCGTAGATTGAGTCGATGTTTACTGCGGCCATCTCGGCATCCCGTTGGACATCAACCGGTGCGCTCATAGGCTTACTACCTTGCCCAATCCAAATGCCCACTGCGAGCATAAGCGCTGCGGCAGCAGCAAAGCCGCTCGCCTTCATGAAAGACATAGAGTTCGGTTGATCGGTCGCAACCTGCGGCGAGGAGAACAATTCGCTCATAACAGACTCGGCGAAGCCCTCAGGCACTTCGGCCGGGGCATCAGAATCAAGCATTTTGTCAAGCCAATCAGTCATTTTCGGAATCTTTGTAAGGTTGGAGGATTTCGCGCAAAT
>JAQWRF010000314.1 GCA_029243845.1 Planctomycetota bacterium
CCTTAAGCATGTTCAACCTCGGACGTTCACTGTTTGAGACAGCCGACAGCAAGTAATTAGCTTACTTCGCACCTAAATACTTTTCCGGGTCTTCCCAGAAAGTCTTTGGGCAATTCGGGCAACAAAACTGAATTTCTTCACCTTGATACACGATAGTGTATTTAGGGTCGATCATTTCACCAGTTACTGGGCACTCGCTATTCGTAAGTTTAATCTCGCCTTCAGCAAGTATCTCAGTAGCTAAGGCGTCGCTAGGTTGCTCGGATTGAATGGCAGTGTCGAACAAATGCACCGTGGCAATCTCTTTAAGCGCCACTTCACTGGCTGCGGTAATAGAAGTACCGACTAAGCTTAAGATCTCTAGGCGCGGCATCTGCGCAATCAGAGGCATGATGCCATCGTCAATTTGGACGGCCCGCGCTAATGACAATTCGACAATGTTGTCCTTTATCGGCATTAACAGTTCGGTCACTATTTGATTGTTGATATCGGTCGCGGTTGCTGCAAAGTCGACATACAATTTATTGCTCTCGGTAGAAATCGTCTGCACATGCACCAAGTTGTCCCGCAGGCGTTGCACTGCCGCGGCGTCGGCTGCTGCCAACGGCGGGCCAAATGGCGCGCCTAACTGTAGCCACTCGGCTATTAAATCAGTCTCTTCTAAAGTCAGCTGACGTTTGCCCTCGGGTGGCATGTGGTCTTCGTCTTCTAGATCTAGCAAGATTCTTTCAAGAATAGGGTGTCCATCAGGATGCCCGACATTGACTGCGGCTCCGTCGTTTTTGCCGCCCTTGAGTATCCATTCGGGTGCGTCCAAACGTAAGCCACCTTTCTGCTTGCTCGCGCTGTGACACTTCGAGCATTTGGCTTTGAAAACAGGCGCAATATCTCTCTCATAACTCACCACGCTAGCAGGTGGCTGAGACTCGTTGTTTGCTGCTAGGCGCAGCAGTGGCTCAAATATAAAATCTTCGCCATGGGTCATCGTGCCACCGTAGTGTCCGGCGCCTAGCATCGTCGCAACGCTTAGCAGTAAGACCTTGCGGTAGCGCGTGACATTGTTGTACAGCATTGCGCAAAGTATTGCGCTAAGGCCAGTGGCAATGCCCAAACGCTCGTGCCATTCGAGGGCAAAGTTTTCGACATAGCCCGGCTCTTGATGCAGTTGCCACCCAGAACCAGCGGCAAATGCCGCACAAGCGGCGGCCAAGGAAACCCAGAATCTTGGTGCGGGTGGATCGCCTTTACGCCAAGCGCGAAATTCATAGATACCCAAAGCGCATAACATTCCAATGGGCAAATGTAACAGCATGGGGTGCAAGCGCCCAAAAAATTCTAGCAGTAAACTCATTGAAGAATTGGTTTAATCACGTTGCCGAACACATCAGTCAGCCGCATTTCGCGCCCTTGATGAAAGTAACCTAGGCGCTTATGGTCGAATCCTAAACAATGTAGCATGGTCGCGTGCAAGTCGTGCACGCTAACTGGATTTTCGGCAATGTTGTAAGAGTGATCATCCGTTTTACCATAAACAATGCCTGGCTTGATGCCGCCGCCAGCTAGCCACACACTAAAACAACGTGGATGATGATCGCGTCCGTAATTTGTTTTGGTTAATGCGCCTTGACTGTAAACCGAGCGACCAAATTCTCCAGCCCATAAGATGATGGTGTCGTCGAGTAAGCCACGACGTTTTAGATCTTTTACTAACGCCGCTTGAGCGCGATCGACCGCGCTAGTTTGCCCCTTAATTTCATTCGGAAGATTGTTGTGCTGATCCCATCCGCGGTGGAATAACTGAATGAAGCGTACACCGCGTTCGGCGAGGCGACGTGCGCGTAAACAATTTGAAGCAAAGCTACCTTGCGTATGCACGTCTTTGCCGTACATCTCTAGTGTCTCGTCGTCTTCGTCGCTAATGTCCGTCAGCTCGGGAACGGACATTTGCATGCGGTAAGCCATTTCGTATTGAGAAATACGTGACCGCACTTCGGGGTCGAAAGTGCGTTGATACTCTTTCTCGTTCAACTCATTGCTTAAATCAAGTAACTTCCGGCGGTCGTCGCGGCTGACACCTTTAGGGTTGTTGAGATATAGAACCGGATCGTCTCCGGCACGTAATTTACATCCCTGATGCTCGCTTGGTAAAAATCCCGAGCCCCACATGCGTGCAGCGAGTGCTTGCATGTTGCCAGCGCCTTGCGAAATCATTACCACAAATGCAGGAAGGTTGGCATTGGCATTGCCTAGTCCATATGACATCCATGAGCCAAACGATGCTCGGCCAACTTGTTGAGTGCCCGTGTTAAAAAAAGTCAAAGCCGGCTCGTGATTGATAGCGTCAGTGTGCATTGATCTAATCAAGCACATATCTTTGGCAAGTGATGCTGTGTGCGGCAGCAATTCCGACAACCATACGCCATCTTGATTGTTGGCGTACTTGTTAAATTTAAAAACAGATGGCGCAACAGGGAAGCGTGCTTGACCCGATGTCATTCCCGTTAGGCGTTGC
This sequence comes from Planctomycetota bacterium, assembly GCA_029243845.1. Classification (GTDB taxonomy): domain Bacteria; phylum Planctomycetota; class UBA1135; order UBA1135; family UBA1135; genus JAPKEZ01. The sequence continues at coordinate 2,513 of JAQWRF010000314.1, forward strand.
CCCTGACGGACAGATTCTGGCAACTCTTGGTTGAAATATTTCTGCAAGCCGGGTTTGTAGTCGAACAGGTCGAGTTGGCTCGGCGCACCTTCCATGTGCATATAGATGACGCGCTTGGCTGTCGGGCGAAAGTGAGTACCGGTTGTGGGTACAGAGTTTTTCAAACCCAATAAGTCTGGACCCAATAGAGAATCTAAAGCTAGGCCGCCGATGCCTGCTGCGCCTAAACCAAAAAAGTGGCGTCGCGTCAAAAGTAAATCTTGGTCGTCCATTAGTTTTTATTAATCACTTCGTCTAAAGACAGAATGGTGTTGGCCACTAAAGTGTAAGCCGCTAATTTCGATGGATCTAAAGTGGGGTCAACCATCGCTTCGCCGTATTCAAGCAGGCTTAATGCATCTTCAGGAGCAGTTTCAAACTTGGCGCGCATTGAAGATAAAGTCGCATATAACAAGCTAGTCTCTTCGTCAGACGGCTCGCGCCCCGTACATGTCCTGAAGAGTTCCGTAAGCCTCCAATGATCCGCATCGTTCTCTTGCGGCGCATCGAGCAATAACATTTGTTGAGCCAGCATGCGTGCAGCTTCAACATACTGCACATCGTTCCATAACACCAAAGCTTGCAGCGGTGTGTTAGTCGCGCCACGGGTTATTGTGCAAAACTCACGAGTCGGAGCGTCAAACATAAGCAGTGACGGCGGGGGAGACGCACGTTTCCAGTAGGTGTAAAGACTGCGGCGATATAAGTCGTTTCCTTCGCCACGCACAAAAGTACTGGTATTAGATTGCGGCATAGACACTTCCTTCCATAATCCATCTGGCTGGTAAGGTTTCACCGATACTCCGCCAAGCTCTTCGACTAATAGCCCCGACAAGAATAAAGCTTGGTCGCGAATTTCTTCAGCGCCCATTCTCTGCCGTGGGAAATAACTTAGGACGCCGCCGCCGGCGTCATTATTAGTGACGGATGATTGCTGATAAGTTTCAGAAGAATAAATTATTTTTAATATGTGCTGTATGTCCCAGCCACTCTCAATAAATTCAACTGCCAACCAGTCAAGTAATTCGGGATGACTTGGCCATGCGCCCTGTACTCCGAAATCGTTAGGCGTTGCAACGATGCCAGTGCCAAAGACCATTTGCCACAAGCGATTCACATAAACACGCGCTGTAAGTGGATTATCGGGGCTTACCAGCCACTGCGCTAAACCACGGCGGTCGTTGGGTGCATCCTCAAGCACCGAGCCAAGTTCAGCCGGTACTCCACGCGAAACGGGACGCTCAAGATCCGCTTGATCGTATTCGCCACGCGTCAATACATAAGCCTGGCGCGGCTCTGCTAATTCGCTCATCACCATTGTCTTCGGAATGGCGGCTTCAACGACATCACGCTCGACATTTAGCTTAGAGAGCTGAGTCGTTTGAGCGCGATACTCGGGCGAGTGCAGCAGGCGCCAATCGCCTGATAGCTTCTCGTGTAATCCGGCAACGCCATTTTGCAGACCACTTTGTGGAATAATCGACCACACTAACGAGTTACTTAATTCATTAATCGATGGCTGCGGCGACCAATACATGCCTCCGATGCCACCCGTGTTCACTATTTTCATAACCACGGTGTTGATGCCAGCCAATAATTCTAAAGTGATGGTATCGCTGTCAGGTGTGGCGCCGCGGTCAATTCTATTTTCAAAGACCATTTTGCCATTCAAGAAAACTTGTACACCATCATCGCTGCTAATGGATACTTCAAGGTTTCGCGCAGATGGTACGTATAACTTCTTTCCGGCGAAACTTACTTTTTCTCCGGCAGGTAAGCCGTTGAAAACCTCGTTGTCTTTCACGCCTGCTACAAGCACCCACGAATAGGAGTCGGGCGCATACTTTTTCTCGAAATCGATTGTGGCATCGGCTTCTGGGCCAAAGATCTGATCGTATCCAGAGTATCGGTCGGTAGGAGTGTAGGGCCAAGTTCCGTACCAACGCGAGTTCGCTATCGGCATCAGGTCGAGACTGTCAGTGTTGATGTCGCCGGCAGTAATGGTTGCTTGCCCATAAACGTGTTGCGCATGCACCGATTTGTAACGCAGAGTAATCTTAATCTGACTACCGCCGGCGTAGCCAAACTTTGCATCTGCCATCAGCAGTAAATTGCGTCCGCCCTCAACCATGTGTGCCGCAGGGGCCCATCCTGTTTTGTCATCGTCATCAAGAACGTTGACGGCTTCCCAGTCGGCGTTGTCTTGAGAATAATCAGCCCATGCCCAATTAAAGTTTATGATGTTCCATTGAGTCGGGTCGGCTAAAGATACGCATTCGGCTTCTATCGAAGATAGAACGACATTCCCATTAGCTGCTCGGCCATTGCTGAATTCGAATAGCAACATGTTCGAGCTTGATTCAGCGATGTCTAATGAAATAAAGTGCTCGTCGGTGGAAGGGTTTTCTCCGCTGAGCACAATGGTGTTGTTTTCAAAGCTAATTGTGGATGCGCTCGAAGTGCTTGCTGCAGAAATGGTGGAGTCATGCCATTGCACACCAAGAGTGCTTTGAGCGTTATCAAGGAAAGACACGAATTCGACAGCGTCTTTCGGGCTAGGCTTAGCAAGCAGGGCCTCTACTGCAGCGATGTCAACACCGTACAGTTCTAGCTGCGACTGTTGTTTGCTGCTCGGCACACTTATCATTGGCTCGAAGGCGCGCGTTGGATTGTTGCCTTCTTGCGAGTAGAGTCCGGGCTCGTCGTTGGAGTTGAAGTAGGCGAACATGCTGAAGAAATCCTCTTGGGTGATAGGATTAAATTTATGGTCGTGACAACGCGCACATCCCATAGCCAAGCCCAGGAAAACTTCGCCGGTAGTGTTGGTGCGTTCGGCCGCGTACTCGACTAAGTATTCTTCATTGATCGCGCCACCTTCGTCGGTGATAACATGGTTACGATTAAAACCGCTCGCCACTTTTTGTGATAGCGACCCGTTTTCAATGAGATCGCCAGCGAGTTGTTCGTAAGTGAACTGATCGAAGGGCATGTTGCTTCGATAAGCCTCTAGCACCCAATCGCGCCATTTCCACATTTGACGGCCCGCGTCTGTGTGCGTGCCGATGGTGTCGCCATAGCGAGAAGCATCAAGCCAGGGCGTGGCCATGCGTTCGGCATAACGCTGTTGATAAACAGGAGTGCTGAATAATTTGTTGATGCGTTCATCCTGACTTAAGCCGGTAAACAAATCGTATTCTTCGAGGGTGGGTGGCAAGCCAGTTACATCGATGAATAAACGCCGTATTAAAGTGTGCGTCTCGGTCTTGGCACTGCGTTGTTGAATAAAATGGTCAATAGGATTAGCTCCGTCGGGCACATCACTTCTTTGCGGAGGTATAAACGCCCAATGCTTTTCGTATTTTGCACCTTGCTTTATCCAGTCATAAATAAGTCGTCGCTGTTCGTCTATTAGTTGATCATGAACTTTGCTCTTAAGCGGCGGCATGATGTCATCAAGATCTTTAGCGTTGATGCGTTGCCAAATTAAACTAGCTTCGGGGTCTCCTGGAACTAGTGGGAAGCCAGACTCGCGCTCTGCAGTGGCGAAATCAAAGCTGTCAAGCCGCAAGTCTTCTTTCCGCGATGACGGGTCACGCCCGTGGCAGGTGAAGCATGAGCTCGAGAGAATAGGCTGAATGTCACGCGAGTACTGAACTTGCTGCGCGGAACTAAGCAGGCTTAAGACAAGCCAACTAATCATTAAATTTCCAATTTGCCATGGTCGATATCTTAACACTTTCGTCAAGATTTGCGCGGACCGCAGCTATTGGAATTGGCCCTTGTTTCAGGACTCTGTCATGGAACTGTTTTATGCTCATTTGATTGTCAGCGACCAACTCTTTGGCGAGTGCGCGTAGTTGCAAGCCCCCGAGCATGTAAGCGGCTTGATACAGCGGGCCATAGCCTCCTTGGACAGAACGGCGTACTTCAGCTTCGGCGTTGAGGCGTTCATGTCCGACGCGTTTGACTAAGAAATCTACACATTGTTGCGGTGTCCAATTACCTAAGTGAAAGTTGAGCGAGAAAATTATTCGCGCACAGCGATGTGAGCGCCAAAATAACATTCCGACTTTATCGAGTGCGTTCTGGGGGAAATCTAAATCCCACAACAGCAACTCCCAGTAGAGTGCCCATCCTTCTACATAAAAAGGAGTGTAAAACATGGAGCGTTGTGTGTTCCAGCGCTTTGCCATATAGCTTTGCAAGTGATGCCCCGGTATGAGCTCGTGATGCACAGTAGCGCGTGAAAAATGACGGTTATTACCCAGCATTGACTTCATTTTTTCTTCATGAGTCATGCCATCGGTAGGGTATGAAATACTGATCACTTCGCCACCCGTAAAGTAGGGGCTCACTTTTTGGCGCGCGGGACTCATCATTTGCATGCGCCACACTTCGTTAGCTAAGTCAGGGATGGTAAGTAAGTCACGTTCGCGTAAAAAGCTAACCGACTCGTCGTGCAGTTCTTTAATCATTGCCGGCTGTTCGCCAGGTGCAACGTGCACTGCTTTCGCCATGCGCAAGGCATCTGTCCAATTACGTGCACCCAGTTCAGCAATAACCTTGTTCTTTTCTGTTTCGCACCAAGCAAACTCGCGTTCGGCAATCGCTACTAAATCATCCGGTGAGTAAGGAATCATCTCATAGCTGAGTTGTTCTAGTAATGCGGCCTCACCGATAGGGTCGCCGATAATTTCATCTTCATCGGCAGAGAACAACTCGCGGTAGGCGTCCATCTTTTC
>JAQWRF010000376.1 GCA_029243845.1 Planctomycetota bacterium
AAATACGTCGATAAATCAGTGATGACTTCATCGTTTCGACCAGTAGCTGAGAGCGACGGTTCTGCAAAACCATTTGTGGCGCGCCGTGGCATCAGCTTTGCCCTCCAGGTGGCTTTTTTAGCAGCTTTGACAGCGTGGGTAGTAGTGTATTTGAGTGCGCGCGCCATCGAAAAAGAACAGCAACGGATTTTCGTTGCTGAACAGCAGGAAGCCCTACAACCGCAACTACAACTCCTAGCTGACGACATATCTCAATTCCTAGACACGGGTCAAGAATTACGTGTACAGGAAATAATTAGGACGAGCTTCATTGCCCCAAACATTGTGTTACTCAATGCCAGTCAGCAGCCCTGGGAATTTAATGCGAGTAGAGACATAGCCTTACCAAAATTAGCGAACAATGAGTACCAACTCAGCGCAGAGGTTAAAGGGGCACGCATAACTTTGGGAACATTAATCATGCGCGCCGAGTTGCCAATCGCACCATGGATGGCGATGGTATCTTCATTTAGTTTGGTGATAGCGGGTGGCGCCGGAATACTTTGCTTCTTGTATATGCGATTTGCATTGCGTGGCTTAAATAGCATTCACAATTTGATCGACCAAATGCGTAAAGGAGATTACTCTGGACGCACAGCCCAAGTTGGCTGTTCGCAAGTCCGTCAGGTTATTGATCACCTACACGCGGCACTCGGAGAAATGACGACGTCGACCGATCATTCACGGAAGATTTATTTAGAAACAGCGATCGCCCTGAGTAAGACGATTGAAGCCAAGGATAGGTACACCAGTGGTCACAGCCAGCGCGTTGCCGTTTATTCTGTTGAAATGGGTAAGCGATTGGGCTTTGACGACGAGCGCATGGAAACTCTGCGCATCGGTGCACTGCTGCACGACATCGGGAAAGTTGCAGTACCCGATGACATCCTGCTTAAGCCAAGCGCGCTTGACGACGATGAGTTTACGATTATGAAACGCCACCCACTTGCTGGCGACCGAATTCTTGCTGCGCTGCCAGGTATGCGCGACATGGCGGACATCGCGCGCTCGCATCACGAGCGGTGGGACGGTCGTGGTTACCCAAGTGGCATCGCTGGTGACGCCATACCGCTCGAAGGTCGCATCGTTGCTATTGCCGACGCCTACGACGCGATGGTGACTAAACGCTCTTATAAATCGGCTATGCCGCTTGAGAAAGCCCTAACTATCATCGAGAAGGACGGAGGGAGCCATTTCGATCCTTATTTGTCGAAGATATTTGTGACTATGAAGCGTAATGGGCAAGGATACAAAGCTTGTAAGCCTAAACTGTTTGACCTTAGCACTGTGCGCAACGAAAATATGGGACGCTCTTAAGAGCCTCTCCCTATGTTCACCGCCAACCGTAAAAAATTCTTCGCGCAAATGCAAGATGGCGATGTCGCCATTTTCGCTGGCGCATCTCATGTCACGCGTAACCACGATGTCGATTTCCGTTTTCGCCAGTCATCGTCGTTTTGGTATTTAACGGGTTGCCACGAAGCCGACGCCTGCTTGATACTGGCTAAGGGCATTACTGGTATCGATGAAGAATGCCTGTTTGTGCTCCCTAAAGATCCTTTGCAAGAAACGTGGCATGGCCGCCGACTTGGCCCGGAAGGCGCGGAAGAAAAGTTGGATTTCGAAAACGCTGATGTCAACGACGAATTTGATGGTGCAGCGATGGAAGCTATTACAGCTGCGAAGCGCTTATGGCATTCTGTTGGCAGCAACGATGAGCTAGATGCACTGGTCGCCGAGTGTTGCGCTACCTTGCGTGCAAAGTCGCGCTTGGGCGAGCAGGCGCCGGAAGTTATTGTCGATCACGCGCCAGTGATTAACGCAATGCGTCTGATAAAAAGTGAAGACGAGATCACACTGATGTTGGCCGCGGCTAACATCTCGGCTGAAGCCCACAGTGTGGCAATGAGTCAAGCACAGCCTGGTATGCGTGAGTACGAAATTGAGGCTATGTTGCATCATTACTTCCGCGCCCATGGCAGCCACGCCGATGGCTGGGCATACCCGTCTATTGTGGCCGGTGGCGAAAATGCATGCATCTTACATTACACCGAAAACGACCAATTGCTGGGTGACGGCGACTTGCTCTTGATTGATGCCGGTGCCGAATATCAAGGCTATGCAGCCGACATCACCCGCACCTTCCCAATTAATTCTAAATTCAGTCCTGCTCAGCGCGATGTCTACCAAGTAGTTCTCGATGCGCAAAGAGCTACTATCGAGAATTGTCAAATCGGTAATAGCTTTCATAGCGGGCACGATATCGCGTCCAAAGTATTGGCGCAGGGCCTGATCGATTTGAAAATTATTGGAGGCACGCTTGAAGATTGCCTAGAAGAACAGAGCTATAAAAGATTTACGATACATAACACTTCGCATTGGTTGGGTCTAGACGTGCACGATTGCGGAGAGTATTATCTCGACGGCAATTCGCGCCCGCTCGAAGCAGGTATGGTGATGACAGTCGAGCCTGGGCTATACTTCTCGCCTACCGACGAAATGGTGCCAGAACAATTCAGAGGCATCGGCGTTCGCATTGAAGATGATGTTCACATTACTAAAGAGGGGCCGCAGATCTTAAGTGAAGGCGTGCCTAAAGAAATTGAAGATGTCGAGCAACAGTGCTCTGGTTAATAGATAATGACTGCATTAAAACTAAAGAATTTAGTGAAGCGCTATGGCGACTTCACCGCTGTTAGCGATTTGAGCCTCGAAGTGCCGACGGGATCCATATATGGTTTCTTGGGACCGAATGGTGCGGGTAAGACCACAACCATTCGCATGATCCTCGATATCGTGAAGCCAAGTAGTGGCGACATCACAATCCTGGGCGCTGACAGCGCAATGGATGTGCGTAATCGCATTGGTTATCTGCCAGAAGAAAAGGGTTTGTATAAAAAGATGAAAGCGTGGGCTATTATCGCCTATTTCGCTCGGCTCAAGGGCATGCCATCTTCGGAAGCGAAGACGCGCGCTTTCGAGTTGCTTGAACGCTACGGTTTGGGTGATTTTGCAAATGCAAAAGTGGAGACATTATCGAAAGGCATGGGGCAAAAAGTCCAAGTTCTAGCCTCTATAGCTCACCGCCCTGATTTCGTGATTCTCGACGAGCCTTTTTCCGGTCTCGACCCATCGAATCAGCAAGTCATGGAGCAAGTGATATCTGATTTAAATAAAGAAGGCGCCACCATTATTTTCTCGACACATGTTATGTCTCATGCCGAGCGTATTTGTGATCGCATTTTGCTCATCGCCTCCGCCAAGAAAGTTTTCGATGGCACAGTGCAAGAAGCGAAAGATTTGCTGCCACCTCGAGTGCGTGTCACCGGAGATTTCTCGGCAGCACAGCTTATTGAATTACCTTCTGTGAATGACTGTAATATCGATGAGGATGGAATGCTAAATATTGACATCTCCAGCGGCTGCACACCGCAACAATTAATGAGCGAGTGTTTTGATGCGCAGCTCACTCTCGAATCATTCGAATATCGCCAGCCTGATTTGCACGACGTGTTCCTGCATTTGGTCGGTGAAGAAGCTAAAGTCGCAACACTACGTTAATCATGAATAACTCCTTCATCATCGCCGGTCGCGAATACGCCGATAACGCGCGCACCAAAGGCTTCTGGATTAACCTGCTAATGTTTCCGATTATTCTGGTAGCATCAATAAAAGTACCGCAGTTACTTGAAGAGAAAGCTATTCCGACTCGCGACTATATCTTGATTGATCAATCAGGTGAGTTGGGCGACGTAGTGCAGCTTGCTGTTGACCGCCAATATGCCGCTAAAGTCGCTGAAGCGCTTTCATCGTATTACATGGCTAACGCCAAGGGCGGCGTCGGCAACGAAATTGATCTTGAAAAGATGCCTTCCGGTGGTCTTGATGGCATGATGAGTGACTTTCTCGAGCAAGATCCAGGGGCTTTAGACTCCTTGATGCAGCCAGGCGCTATAGATTCAGCAGTTGCCATGATGCAGTTCGGTCTTAATGATGACGCCCCCGAGTTCGTGGCCCCGCGTCGCCCGTTTTCTAAAGTTGACGTGCCAACGGGCATTATTTCAGCAACGGAACTAGGAACGATGGACAGTGGCGAAATAGTTTCGCGCTTACGCCCATATTTGTTGGGTGACAAATACTTGACCACCGACGAAAATAAATTGTTTGCGGTGATTATTATTCCTCAAGGTGCTGCGGCACAGGTGAAGCGTGGCGGGGCGGCTGGCATGATGCAGCAGCTTGATGAAAAAGACGGCGTGCAATTTTGGGCAAAGAACTTGGCCGATATGAGCTTGTCACGAGCTATTTCAAGCGCGCTAAACGAACATTTGCGAACTAACGAATACCAGCGCCTAGGCGTTGATGAAGAAATAGTTTCGCAGGTTAAATCGACACAGATGCTCTTCACTTCTTTCGACCCAAGCAAAGACGAGGGCGAAGAAAAGGTGAGTATGGCGGATACTATCCGACAGTTCGCGCCCCTTGGTTTCGTCTATATGATGTGGATTGCAATCTTTACAGTGGTGAACATGCTGCTGAATAACACTATCGAAGAGAAATCTAATCGTATTATCGAAGTGCTGTTGTCATCGGCAACACCATGGGAAATCATGAGCGGAAAGCTGATAGGTATTGCCGGTGTTGGCATGACCATGATGGTGGGCTGGGTGTTGTCCATGATCGGTGTGCTTATGTACATGGCCGGCCCTCAAGTTGAGTGGGCAGCGACGCTACTTGAAGTGATTAGCAATTCAGGCTTGCTGCCGCTGTTCGGCCTTTACTACTTGTGTGGTTACTTGATTTACTCGGGCTTGTTCTTGGCAATAGGCTCGCTATGCAGCACGATTAAAGAATCGCAAAACTTCATGGGTACGGCCACCGTTATCCTAATGGTGCCATTAATGACTATGGTTTTTGTAGCACGTGACCCTAACGGAACTCTTGCCCAGGTGCTTACCTGGATACCACTTTATACACCGTTTGTGATGATGAATCGTGCCGCAGCAGATCCACCAGCCTTCGACATGTGGGGCTCGGCAATATTAATGCTTGTCACTATCGTCACCATGCTGTGGGTGAGCAGCCGCATTTTCAGAATTGGCATTCTGCGTACAGGGCAGCCACCAAAATTAGTTGAGCTATTTAAGAGTTTGACGCAGTCGCTTAAAAATCAATAAGGCCGTCGTCGTCATCTTTCTTGTCGCCGCCTTTCTTATCTTCGTCATCTTTGCCGTCTTTACGGTTTTTTGCACGCTCGTCTTTGAAGTCTTGTATCGCTTGCGCCTTTTGCTCTTCGGTCATCCACAGAGAGTCCCATTTGGCTTGTAGCTTGCGGTCATCTATTTTACCTTCAGCCTTTGTGACCTTAAATGAACGCTTGTT
>JAQWRF010000378.1 GCA_029243845.1 Planctomycetota bacterium
GACAAGCCATTTCCCAGGTGCGGGGAAATGGCTTGTCAATGCAAAAAGATTCTCTGAAGAGGAGCCGATTTCTTTCCACGGAGCGTTCGCGCTACGTCTAATAGAATAAGTAATGGCCTCGCTTTGCGCGCCATCCGGGAGTGATGCCCACATGACAACAGGATCGCCATAGTTGACGTGTAATCTAAGCCGGCCCTCGAGTTCTTCGGAGACATACTCATTTCCTCGCGCGACCTGTTCTCCGCTGGTGATCGCTGCACTAGCGGTGGCGCGTTTTAAAAATAAAAGAGCCCACGCCGTGTCAGGCAGAGACGAGGGCTCATTCTTGTCCGGCCAGTATCCATTTTGATGTTGGGCCTCTATCAAGAAGCCGGCCCCGTTGTTGTACCAATCGTGCTCGCCCAAATGGCTAATACCGTACACTGCGCCAACTCGCTCTATTCCATATAGAGTGTAGAAATGTTGACTAGAATACCCATAATTGCGAGCTACGGTGAAGTTTTGAGTTATCCACGCCATACCTTCGGCTACAGTTCTCTTAATTTCCTTTCTTGTTTTTTGCGGGTACTTTCCTCCGAGCTGCTTGCGACACATTTCTATAGACGCCATGGCGGCAGTCGTCATGGCTAGCGTGCCACCGGATGTAAAATTTGGATAATACTTGAACCCTGTAATTGTCGGCTGAATCGTTCCGTCAAACTGTGCACCGCATAGCAAAATACCCGCTATGGCATCACGCCAAACTTTCGCCGGCACCTCAATGCCGACTTTAGTTGCGGCATTCAAACCAAGGATGGCAAATTGGGTGCAGGACAAATCCCAGTGGCCGCCAGGGTAGGCCCAATTACCATTACGTTCTTGCCACGAAATTAAGTCTGAAGCGATGACCTCCATCTGCTCATAATATTCCGGATCATTAAGTTCAGCCAAGGCCATGAGCTGGCATCCGGCGGAATACGTTTTTTCTGGATAGGCAGCACTAATAAAACTGAGGCCCTTTTGGATCGCTGCTGATTTTGGGTCGATACCACAGCTTAGCAAGGTATAAATCGCGAGGGATGTCGCGCCATTGCGATAGGCTGACTTGTGATATCCCCAAGAGCCATCAAGCATCTGTGTGTAGATGAGCCAATTAGCTCCCTCGCGTATTGCTCGATCAACCTCGATAGGATTTGCGGACTTTTCACTGTTAATAGAGAAAGACCAAGCGCCGCCGGCATTCATAACGCGAATGGCAAGCTGGTTATCGCCGCTTATTAAAGGTAAGGCAAGGTGCTCTTCGGAAGGGTTATTGCGGCGTTCGACACTATGATCTAATAATAATGCGCCGTTGAGCCAAACTTTTATTCCGTCGTCACTGCCCATGCGCACATGCAACACGCCGTCTTTTTCAGCGACAATTTTGTGCTTATAAAAAGCCGAGGCCTTTGCCGTTTCTTCTCCGACATCGTGGGCTACGTCGAAGGTGCCCCAAAAAGAATCGCTGTTAAGAGGAGAAAAGCTCTCGCTAACTTTACCCTTTGCTATAGCTTTTTCAACGCTAGCAATCTCTGCGGCATCAGCATGCGGACCAGAGTACGTCCAGTCGCCAACGAATTGCTGCGCGCAAAGGAGAAGTGTTAGCGAAAGTATCAATCGCGGCGGGAGAGCAACATCAATATGCGCTGAAACATAATAATGAAGTCGATCATTAGAGTTGCGGCGGCGGCGGCGGCCATGTTTGATGGATAGCGCTTCATGATGTTCTGCGTGTCATATAAAACGAATCCGCCCATTAACAAAATCCATCCGACTGAGATGCCCCAGCCCATTTGCATGGATTCACCGATGCCGAACATCGCAAGAATGCCAAGGCCGAACAGCAAGAAGAAGCCCATCCATAATGCGCCACCTAGGAAACTAAAATCGCGCTTAGTGGTTAATGCATAAGTTGTTAAGCCACCGAAAACCATGCCGGTGAGGACGAATGCTTGTAACACCACGTTGCTTGGATCGGTCATGGCCAAGCCCTCGCCACCAGTTGCCATTAGCGAGTACTTAATTAGCGGTGCCGTAACAAATCCCTCGAGTAAGCTGAATAAGCCTAAGCCGATATAATTAATGGGTGCATTGGCGCTGCGCGTTAGGTGTAGCAGCCCAAAAAGTGCGGCCATAAAAACGAGCATGCCGATAAAGCCGTTTCCAAAAATACCCATTGCGAGGCCGAGCATTTTGTCGTTGGTAGATACCCACAATGCGGAGCCCATCCATAAGACCATGGAGCAGCTGAACAAGGTATAGACTTTGCGTAAAAACGCTAGACGTTGCTCGAGAGTGTCGTTTGCCGCTGAATTGCTAACAGCTTGGGCGCGGGCGGTGGAAGCGAAAAAGGCCATGAGCTTATTCTACTAAGCATCGATGCACTTGTGCCAACATAAGCGGAGGATAATCGCTCCGTTCACCGAAATTACTAGCGGAGCAATAAAGGCGCCGCCAAGCAAAAATTGACCGATAGCGAGTAGCAAGCCGTAGATTAGAGCAATGCCACCACCCCATGCTGCAAAAAAGTGCGGTTTGGAGATTTCGTCTGGGCGGATTATTGAATAGAAACGATCGAGAGTGTCTTCGTCGGCAGGTGGCGTGACGTAAGTTACAGAAACGGCGACGACGAGCGAACCGAGAACCACCACCATGTAGCTGAAGGGATAATCAAACTCTAATGACTTTGTGACGAAGGTAAGGATAGTCGATGTCGCCAGCGCAGAGATTTCGGTGAAGACATTTGCGCGTCTCCAAAACCAGCGTAGCAACAGGGCGGGACCAAGCCCTCCCATGAGCGAAAGCGAAAAGGTAAATAAATTCGCGATGCTGTCTGCCTGTAAAGCGAATGTAGCAGCGATGATGCCGATTAAAATTTCAGCGAAGCGCCCGACCCAAACGTAGTGTTTGTCGGGTGCCTCCTTACGAACGAAACGGCGATAGACATCATTGACTAAATACGCCGATGCTAAATTGAAATGCGTATCAAGGGTGCTCATGAAAGCCGCCAAAAAACTTGCACATAATAGACCGAATAAACCTGGGCCTAAGAGCTGCGCCATCATCATTGGATAGGCTGCTTCGTGGTCGATAGCGCCATTGACTACCGGCAGGGCGCTAGGGTCGATTAAAATAATAGAGGCGAGGCCAACTATGATCCATGGCCACGGACGAATGCAATAATGCGCGATGTTGAACCATAGCGCCGCCTTGCGCGCATGATTTTCATCAAGCGATGCCGAGTAGCGTTGAACGCCAGCCCCGCCGCCATCCGCGTTTTTATTTAGCCATCCCTGAACGCCAATGAAAATAAAGAATGCGCCGAAACCTTGTGACCACCATGCGATACTGTCCCATGAGAGACCCTCTTCGTTAGCTAGTGGCATAATTGAGGTGGTTGCGCGCGGCAACTCGGCGAAAGCTTGTTGGGCGGCAGTGAATCCGCCAAGCGCGTCGATCGATTTATAGGCTAGAAAAATTGCTCCGAACATGGCGAGCGTAAATTGCATTAGGTCTGTCACTACGACTCCCCATAAGCCGGATAAAAACGAATAGCTAAGAGCAAGAACTAAGCCGCCGCCAACGATGTAAATATCGTAGCTGCCATCTTCTGCACCTAAAATAACGCGCACTAGTTTTAGCATCGCGAGCAACACCCAAGTTAATACGATGGTGTTGGTAATCAGTGCATGGTAGCATCCGTAAAAACCACGTAAAAAACTAGCGGGCTTACCGGAGTACCGGCGCTCGATGAACTCGGCGTCGGTAGTCACTTCAAGTCGGCGCCACCATGCGGCTAGCACGACGAAAGTTAGCGAGCCGCCGACTGCCATTCCCCACCAAAGCCAGTTCTGTGAAATGCCAGAGCTACGCACCCAACCACTAATAACTAATGGAGTGTCGGCGGCAAACGATGTTGCCACTAAAGAAGTCCCTGCAACCCACCATTTGAGAGAGCGTCCTGCTAAATAAAAGTCATCTGTTGATTTAGAAGCGCGCTTAGTTAGGTAAATGCCAACAGACATCGCGAACACGATATAGCCAATGATGGCAATCCAATCAAGTGCTTCAAAGCGACCCATTTACTGCTCGTCGGCGGTGAGCAGCATACCGAGTAGAGCCGGTGAAACACCAGGCACATACCAGCCACGCGCCGAAGCGGGGGCGATCTCGGAAGAATTTGGCGACCCAGCCATGTACAGTCGCGGATGCTGATGGTGAATAGCCTCCAGCCAGTTGCCGGGGATGTCTGGCAAGCCGTGCCCTTCGCGCGCACCACATAAAATCAATAAGGCTTTGCCGATGTCGGCGGGTGGCTCTTCGTCTGGCTGGTAAATAGGTACTCCCCATTCTTCAAGGAAGCGAATCGCATCAGGCGTCGAAGCCAAATTAAGCGCATATTCGGGTCGCGGGTGCGAGCGTCCACCTGAACCTCCAGGTAGGGGCCGCATTAAAGTTTTCATCCCGCCCCCCAAAACCAAAGGCCGTGTTTTTTGCGGCTCGGTGTCTAAAGACAATCGAATGAGCTTGTCGATACGAGCCACGGCTTCGCGCACGCGCTCTTCATCTAAGTCACCGCGCGCAACCGCATCGCGTAAAGTCATTGCCAACGCGACTGGGTCTTTCGGGTCTAACAATACATCGACACCCGCAGCAATCGCCTCGACGGCCAGCTCTTCTTGCGGTTCACCGAAACCAGTCATGCTAATAGAATCCGTTACAACGAGACCTTTGTAGTTAAGGTCTTTACGCAAGATATCCATGATCGTTTTTGAACGCGACGCCGGCTTACCCGATTCATCGAACATCGGAAACTCAATGTGTCCAACCATAATGCTTGGCATTTGTTCGACCAAAGCTCGGTATGGCTCGAGGTGTGGAGTCATGTCATCAAAAGACACGGCCATCTCGGTGTGTGAATCTTGAGCGCATGCACCATGCCCCGGGAAGTGTTTACCGCATGGGATGCCGCCAGCATCTGTGACGCCTTTAATAAAAGCGCCTGCACATTCAATCACGCGCTGGATATCACCGCCGAATGCACGGTTGGCAATAATCGGTGACGAGATGGCATCAGGTCCAGTACGGTGCAAGTCCAAGCATGGCCCGAAAATCCAGCGCACGTTGGCGGTAGCGGCTTCAGCAGCAGTGCGATGCCCAGCTTCGTAAGCCGCTTCAGGGCCAAGTAAGCCTAATGCCCAGGCATCTGGTAACGGCGTTAAGCCTTCGAATTGTTGTCCAGCACCACGCTCGAGATCAGCAGCCAACAGAATAGGGTGGCCAGCTTGATCCTCGAGAGTTTCGTGAAGCCATTGCACGTCTTCGGCATCACCGCCAAAGATAAGAAAAATACGCGGGTCGAACTCGCGTAGGCAACGTAAAGCTTCGGCGAGCCCCTCACCTTTATCGAGGCGAATCGTCGGGGCGACTAAGTAATCGGTGGGAGCGTGTGTCAATGCTCTAGAAGTTTAACAGCACTACGCTAGAATATTGTTAATGAGTACTCCATTAGTTCTAGTTCACGGCGGGGCCGGCAATGTCCCAGAAGCACTGCGCGAAGCTCATGCTGAGGGTTGTCGCTTAGCAGCAATAGCCGGCGGCAAAATTTTGGATGCCGGCGGCTCAGCAGTCGATGCAGTGACTGCTGCGGTGGCAATGCTGGAAGATAACCCTATTTATAATGCTGGCGTTGGCTGTGCGTTAACTAGCCGCGGCCGCGTGTCTCTTGATGCCGCAGTTATGGACGGCAAAACACGTGATGCCGCGGGCTTGGCAGCCCTTGATGCATTTAAAAACCCAATCCTGATTGCTCGCGAAATGGTAACAGCCCCCGAAGTGCTATTGGTCGGAGCGCCGGCCTCTGAGTGGGCCGAGCAACATGGCTTTCGCTTGGTCCCCGAAGAAGAACTTACGACCGAAGCCACGCTTTTGCAGTGGCACCGCGTTGTTGAAGACGGCGAGTCACCGAATTTCGCTGGCGGAACGGTAGGCGCTGTTGCGCGCGATGCCGAAGGGAATTTAGCAGCGGCGACATCGACTGGCGGCGCCATGGGTAAAAAACCTGGACGTGTTGGCGATTCACCACTGATTGGCGCGGGCACTTATGCGGATGAAGTTTGCGCAGTTAGCGCAACGGGCGAGGGCGAGTCCTTTATGCGTTCAGTCTTTGCAGCTCGCGTATCAGACGCGGTTCGCTTTGGTAAAGAACCTGGCGAGGCGTTACAGGTTATGCTTGAACGTGTGCGCGATTTCTTCAATGGTATTGGCGGCGCGATTTTGATTACTCCTGATAGTGACCCGCACGCATTCTGGACGACCTCCGGAATGTCTCATGGTTGGTGGACACCTGATGATACTGGCAAAGGGATTTAATCCAGGCACCCTGTGGATGATTGCATCCGCAGCTTCGTTCTCGGTGATGGCATTGGCGGCAAAAATGCTGCCCGAGATACCTGCTTTCGAAAAAGTTTTCTTTCGCAGTTTGATTTCGGTGGTCATGACCATCTATGCCTTGCGCGCTGCAGGCATTGCTCTTCATGCAAATCGCAAATGGATGCTATTGCTGCGCTCCATTTTTGGGTTTGGCGGATTAGTGTGTTATTTCGAGGCGATTGATCGCTTGCCATTGGGCACCTCGGTAACCATTTACAACACCACCCCTGTCTTTGCGGCTATCATCGGCATAGCCGTCTTAAAAGAGAAGCACGGCATTAAACGCATCTTTTCGATTCTGCTAGCCATCGTGGGCATTGCATTTATCAAAGGTTTTGCGGTGGACGCCCCTACAGACGGCATCATCTTTGGTTTGCTCACGGCTTTCTTCTCATCGATTGCCTATTCACTAGTGCGGATATTAAATAAAAGCGAAAGCCCACTGATTATTGTTTTAGCCTTTCCTTT
>JAQWRF010000003.1 GCA_029243845.1 Planctomycetota bacterium
GACAAGCATGGACTTCATCCTACTCGCATTACTCTGTCTCTCCTTAGCTGCTTTAGCAGTTATCGCGTGGTATCTGCGTAAGCAGTTGCGGCGTTTTGAGGCGCGATTTGACGATTTCAAGGCCTTGCGTTTTATGCCCGATCGTATTCAAGCTCTTGCCAAAGAAATAGAATCGATGCAAATTAGCGAGGTGCGTGACGAGCTCGATAGTATTCAAGCCACTTTGCGCCGCATCGAAGACTTAAGTGTCGTGCCAGCTGATTCCATTACCCGAGAATCAACATTGCCACGACATCAACTGCTGCGGGCTTTAGTCGCGCGCGATTTGCTCTCTCGCGGCTACGTTGACATCGTCATTGATAGTACCGATGAAGAATTATCAGCCGAGCAAGTGCAGGTCTCATTGACTGCCAAACGCAATGGAGCCATCGTTACTGGTGTGGTAAGTGTTGACAACGACATCATTACCGACATTAATCTAAAGACGCATTACATTACTTTCCCATAATACTTTTAAAATGGCGACAATCGTACGTATCTCTGAGCTTAAAGCTCATGACGGTGAAACAGTAACTCTTCAGGGTTGGCTCTACAACTCACGCGGTAAAGGCAAGATTATGTTTTTATTGCTGCGCGACGGCAGTGGTATTTGCCAGTGCGTCACGGTTAAAGCCGCAGTCGGCGAAGAGCGTTTTGCCGAACTCAAAGCATTGGGCCAAGAATCATCACTAACCATTACGGGTAAAGTAAAGGTCGATGAACGCGCTCCAGGTGGTGTCGAGCTTGATTTGATTTCTGCCGAGATTATTCAAAATGCTTCGGATTACCCGATTGGCAAAAAAGAACACGGACCGTCGTTTTTGTTAGACAACCGCCATTTGTGGTTGCGCTCAAAACGTCAGATGGCTTTAATGCGTCTGCGTCACCGCGTGATTAAATCATTCCGTGATTACTTAGACAACGATGGCTTCTTCTGCGTGGACTCACCTATTTTTACGCCTAACGCATGCGAGGGGACGTCGACATTGTTTGAGACGGACTACTTCGACGATAAAGCCTACTTAACTCAGTCAGGGCAACTTTACGGGGAAGCTTCAGCAATGGCTTTGGGCAAGGTCTACTGTTTTGGCCCAACTTTCCGTGCCGAAAAATCTAAGACGCGCCGCCACCTCACCGAGTTTTGGATGCTCGAGCCAGAAATAGCTTATGCCGATCTCGATCAAGTGTGTGATGTAGCGGAAGGCATGTTGCGCTACACCTTGCGTCAAGTTCTTGAGCATAACCAAACCGATTTGGATGACCTCGAGCGCGATGCCACAGTGCTCGAAGCTTATGACGTCGACTTCCCGCGTTTGACTTATGCCGATGCCGCGAAAATGCTCATGGCTTGGCAAGAATCAGGTGAGTATGAGTCTGATTTCAAACCCGGCGATGATCTTGGCGCACCCGACGAAACGATGCTCGGACAACATTATGGTTGCCCCGTTATGGTTACCCACTGGCCAGCAGAGATTAAAGCGTTTTATATGAAGCGCGATGGCGATGGCAACGCTTTGGGCGTCGACATCATTGCTCCGACTGCGGGTGAAATCGTTGGCGGTGCCATTCGCGAAGATGATGAAGATACTTTACGCCAGCGTATTGTCGAGCATGACTTGCCTTTAGAGGCCTTCGCTTGGTATCTTGATTTGCGCAAGTTTGGCTCAGTGCCGCACGGTGGTTTTGGTCTCGGTCTCGAGCGTACCATCTCATGGATTTCAGGTGTCGAGCATATTCGCGAGTGTATCCCGTACCCGCGTACGATCTCGCGTTTGCACCCTTAAGCAGCTTTAATAAGCTAATAGCTTCTTAGCTAGCGGTGCAAGACTTAGAGTACTGCGATCTAGTTTCTTGAAGTTAGGCAGTAGCTGGTTGTCGTTGTTGGCGCTTGTCAGCTTGGCGATTACTTTGTCGATAGCAGCTATTTGCTGTTCTTGCACGGCCCATGCAGCGTTTGGCTCAAACACAATCGCGGTACCGTTTTGTTCAAGCAGCGTCGTTGTGAGTAGCATCGTTAGCAAGCGCTTCGGTAATTCATAACGCCCCGAACGTTTCCAGTCGGGGAAGGCATGACCGTTATCGAAATCAGTGGCAGTGCCTGTGAGCAATATTGCTTTGGCTAATGGCCACGCAGAATAATATTGATGCTCGAGAAGTCGCGCACAACTGACGGCGCGCAAAGATAAATCTAAATCGCTACTAAGCGCAAGGCAGGCAAGTGCCGGTAGGTAGCTGGCATCTACCGCAGCTGGTGCCAGCAAGCATGCAAGGCGTACGTCGAGATTGCGGCTACGAACGGCTAGCTGCAGTAACGCATCGCTAAGGACAGAGTCAGCGACGCTGCCGGAGGATAAAACGGCAATCAGCTTTGCTTGGGTTGCGGTCGCATACGGAAGCAAAGCGGCCACCTCGGACTGTTGATGTTTCTGTGGGCGCAAATCTAAAAGTTGCTGTTGTGAGTAAGACTCTTGCAGCGCCAGATCTAAGATTTGCTGCTGGTATGCCGTTAGTGGGTCACCTTGTGTGATTAAAGACTCCACTTGCTGCGGGGCAGGCAACAGGCTGGTCAACTGTAGAACTATGGCAAATAGCATGGATGCAGAATAATAGCGTGTCCGCTTGATATCAATACGTCTTCATTGGTAATGATACTTACCACACTTTTTCTTTTATCTGCCCAGCAGGCAACAGATGCGCA
>JAQWRF010000010.1 GCA_029243845.1 Planctomycetota bacterium
CGGTTCCCGTACTACATGAATACTTATGGTTTTCATACCATTCATGGTCGTGCGCCAGCTGTTGCTTCCGGAGTAAAAATTGCTAATCCCGAACTCGATGTCTGGGTGATCACTGGCGACGGAGATGCTTTGTCGATTGGCGGTAATCATTTGATTCACGCGATGCGCCGCAACTTAAACATCAAGGTTTTGCTGTTTAACAACCGCATTTACGGTTTAACAAAAGGGCAGTATTCGCCGACTACTTCGCCGGGTAAGGTCACGGGATCATCGCCATACGGTTCGCTTGACCAGCCATTCAACCCGATTGCCGTTGCGCTCGGTGCCAATGCGTCCTTTGTAGCGCGCACCGCCGACACTCAGCCTAAGCATATGAAAGAAATATTTGCTGCGGCTCACGCGCATAAGGGCTTTGCTTTTGTTGAGATCTTACAGAACTGTGTTATTTTCAATGACAAGGTGTTTGACCATATCGTTGAACGTTCCATCCGGGACGACCGTCAAGTCGATTTGCGTGACGGCCAGCCGATGGTTTATGGTAAAGAGCTCGATAAAGGTGTACGCTTTTCTGGCAATAGCCTCGAAGTATGTAAAGCCTCTGAAGCTTCTAGCTGGAATGCCAGCGAAGCGACCAGTGCAGATGCGATGCGTATTTGCCAAGGAAGCGAGCTCGAGGATATTCCGGTGCCGATGGGTATTTTTAAAGCTATCGAGCGTCCGGTCCTCGAAGAGGATATCCACAAGCAGGTTGCGGCAGCCACCGAAAACCTTGGTGAAGGTACTCTCGAATCGCTGTTAGATTCCGGCGAGACGTGGAACATCGACTAGTCGCTGCGGCAGCAAATCATTAGCGCTTGGATGTGTGCATTTTTTGTCACACATCCAGGCGCTTAGTATTTTGCCGACTGAGTAAGCGGTAGTCATGCCGTGGCCGGCTAAGCCGGTTGCCCAGAACAGATTGTCTTTATGCGGGTCAGGCCCAACTATAGAATTGTGGTCGGGGCTGAAAGTACGTAACCCAGACCAAAGGTGCTTGGGTTGAATATCGTTGAGTCCGGGTAGCCAATGGTCCGTTTTAGTGGCTATGTATTCGATAATGTTAGGGTCGATGTTTTCGCCGTAACGCGGGTCCACTAATTCGTGATCGCAAGCCGAGATTAGCAAGCCGCCGCTTTCCGGGCGGAAGTAAAACTCGTTATCGCCCGTGCACCACACTACGGGCAGCTGCTGACCAATATGCTCGAGAGGTCCGCTGACCATTAAGTGCCTGCGGCGCGGGCTAAATGGCTGGTTAAGCCCAGTGTTGCTGCAAAGGTGATTCGCCCATCCACCATTCGCCACGACGACTTGTTGCGCGTTAATGATTTCATCGCCGCAGCGCACACCACACGCGCCGTCATTGTTGTAAATAATTTCATCGACTTTACAATGAGTGCGCACCGTCTGCTCTTTTAGAAAGGCCTGTAATAAACCGTGAATGTCAAGAGTGCCTTCATCGGCGAAATGCCAGACATCAAGATCCGCATCGAGAAAATCGGGGTAGTGTGCACGAATTTCAGCTACACAACTATTGGCTGCGGACGGCATCCTGTTTTGCGCATTACTGTGCTTGTCGGCGGTGACAAATAAACCGACGGCATCGATGAGTGGCTGCTCGGCAAATGAGGCGGGGGCACTACGGTAAAATTCGGCAGATTCTCTCGCCATGCGCTGCAGTGCCGGTTGCTCGATGGAGGTGCGCAAAATGGCGGCGTTGCGAGAAGTGGAGTGCATGCCCGCCTGTGCACCTTGCTCGAGAATCAAGATGTCGCTCACGCCGGCCTGGCGCAATGCCCAAGCGGTGGATGCGCCCGCGATTCCGGCGCCGATGATAATTACTTGA
>JAQWRF010000020.1 GCA_029243845.1 Planctomycetota bacterium
TATTAAGCCGCTAATTGATCGCTTGCACCTTAGTGGAGGTGACTCGCCAAGTGTTAATCCCACCGCGGCGTCGGCGCTTGATACGTTCACGACTGAAGTGCTCGAACCATGGTTAGCCACATTCGGCGATTGGGGTCTTGGACCAGGAGTAAGCCAAGCAATTTGCCTTGTAGCGGTAATGATTGGTCTGGCGGTCTTCTTTGCCGGTATTCAATACCTGTTTATCCGTATGTCACGCATGCTCTCGGTGTATATGATTACCGATTTGCGTCAAGATATGGCTAGTCATGTTGCCAGCCTAGGTATGGGCTACCACTCCGGTCGCCGCCTTGGTGATTTGGTCTCTCGAATGACCGCTGATGCAACAACGGCATTACGCGTTTTGAATATGATGATTGAAGAGATGGTGCAATCGCCATTCAGCATCATCGCTTCGCTGCTGGTAGCCTATGCCGCCGAACCAACGGCAACAATCGGCACCTTGGTGTTCTTGCCGATACTGGCATTGCCCGTAATAAAACTTGGCCCGAAGATCCGTAACCGGTCGCGCAAGTCACAAGATTCTTTGGGTGATACCACCCAATTGTTAACTCAAATGCTGTCGGGCATTCGTGTGGTGAAAGCGTTCCGCATGGAAGAGCGCGAGGCTCAAGAATACCGTAAAGCGAACGACGAATTTGTCGTGAACACACGCGGCATGGTGCGAGCGCAGGCAGTTTCGTTGGCTGTTACGGCTTTCTTTGCAAATGGAGGCGTGGGGCTAGTGATTGGTGCTTTGGTAATCGTCCACTTGACTGTGGTAGAAATTTTCCATGATGTAGGCACCATGTTTGCCTTCTTCATTGCGATTGGCACTTTGTTTGCCTACGTGCGCCGGCTGACTCGCGCGTTCACGGGCATTTACGCTTCAATGGGCTCGCTCGACCGTGTCTTTGAAGTGTTTGACTTAGAGGCCGACATGAAGCTTAACCCTAATGCGCAGTCGCTTGATCAGGTGACGAACCAAATAGAGTTTAGTGCAATCAACTTCACTTATCCGGGTTCACCGGATAAAGCCATTGATAACTTAAGCCTAACGGTTAAGCGTGGCGAACGCATCGCACTGGTCGGCTTGTCTGGCGCAGGAAAAACAACCTTGCTTGACTTGGTCGCACGTTTTTACGACGCTGACAGCGGCTCAATAAAAGTGGACGGCATGGACTTACGCGATATCAAACCAGATGATTGGTTAAATCAATTAGCGGTGGTTCAGCAGCAGCCGTTTTTATTCCAAGCATCCATACGCGAAAACATTTTGTATGGGCGCCCTGATGCTAGTGACGAGCAGCTGCAACAAGCGATCGACGATGCTAACTTGCGCGACACCATCGAGCAACTTCCTGACGGTCTAGAAACTCAAGTTGGAGATTCCGGTTCACGCTTAAGTGGTGGTCAGGCGCAGCGTGTTACTATTGCGCGTGCGTTGCTGAAAAATTCAGAGGTGTTATTACTCGATGAAGCGACGTCTGCATTAGATTCACAATCCGAGCACAAAGTGCAGGTGGCCTTAGATAACTTAATGGAAGGCCGCACATCGTTTGTGATTGCTCACCGTTTGGGCACCATTCGCTCGGCTGATCGCATCATTGTGATGGAAGCGGGCCGCATTGTTGAAGAGGGCAGCCACGACGCATTGGTGGCCGCAGGCGGCACTTATTCGCATATGTGGAAACTACAGCTCGGGCTGGACTAATAGTGTTACAGCTTGCGCTGTAATGACCAT
>JAQWRF010000057.1 GCA_029243845.1 Planctomycetota bacterium
CTTATTCAACGATTTCGAGGCCGAAGGAAAAATCACCAAGGGTGATTACGCACGTTATCTCGAGAAGTTGCGCAGCTTTGGCTTGAGTTCACGTACCACTGCATTGAAGGCGTTGTTTTCCGACCATGCCCGTTCCGTAGAACTAGCCGCTGAAATTCTCGAGTGGGTCGGCCAACTCGCCGATGCCGAGCAGTTGATTAATGCCGCTTCGATTGCCTCTAACATCGACGCCGTTTCTAAGTGTCTCTATTCCGCCACCAGCTTGCATGGCGGAAACCTACCACCGCTTGCCGCTAGTTTGCTTGACCATCCACGTCGGCAAGTGCGCACGCTCATTGAGTCCCGCCTTGGCGAATCATTACAAGACGAATATCTACCCAAGTTCATTCAGTTCATCGAATTCGGGCGTGACTCCGATCTGCGTTTGCGCGCTGCGCGTTTACTCACTTTGTATTCCAGCAAATCTGAAGCACGACAAGCATTACGTAAAGCACTAAACGACGCATCCGTCAGTGTGGCTCTGCAGGCAGTCATCGCTTTAGTCGGCGATGCGAGTGAAATAGAAATATCAGCTTTGCGCCAAGAGTTCGTTGCCGCTAATAACGACATTGAAGCAAGTTATTTATTATTTGGCTTATTACAAGCTCAAGAAAATCGTAGCGAGTCTGTGCTCGACGCAAGCCTTGAAACTCGTATGCGCGAGATGTCTCAGCGTAAAGACATCTTCATCTCCGCGATTGCCTCAGCGGGTCTTGCTGAACAGTTATTCCGCTCGCAATTACTTGAGTCGTTAGACGGCCTTGAGGAACAGTTGGTTTACAACTTAGTACGCGCTGTAGGCGGCATCGATTTCTACCCACAATACGCACGCTTCTCAACCTTGGCTCAAGGTAGCTTGCGCCGCGTGACCGGCGAATCTATGCTCGGCGAGCCAGCAAGCGCATGGGTTAAATGGTTCGAGGCTAATAAAAACGACCTTAAATTAGTTCGCGGACGCATCGATATCGCACCGCTCGACTTGCCACGCTTACGGGTCTCAATTATCCATGCGAATGGCGACACCAAAGTTCTTTGTGGTAACTCTGCGCCATTCGTTTATGGCAACCGCATGATTGGCAGTGCAGGGCAGTCGCAAGTGTTTGCTATGCTTAACGAATACTCCATTCTAAAAGCAACCAGTCATCCTGGTGATCTCGGTCTCGGGACAGCTCCGCTCAACTTGACCCTAGAGGTCACTCTCGGAGAGCAACGCAAAGTATTGCGCTTTCGCGGTTCAGCTGGCGAACCTTGGCTTAGTCAACTAGTAGCGGACTTCGACGAAATATATGCCGATACGGGTTGGCAAACACTAGCTAGCTCAGGCGCCGACGGGCTTGCATTCATCATGCAGCATCTCGACGAGTTTGACAGTTCATTACTCGACCCAACTAGCCGCGGACAACTGTTGTTAGATCTGTCCGCCGGTCGCATGGGCACTCTCGACGACACCGCGTTATTGGCCTGGCTCGCAGAGCTGTCGCAGCTACCACAGCGCCAGCAATTCTGGAGGCCATCCATGTCGGTCGAGTTGTATGCCATTGCGCAAGAACGCGCTGCAAATTTTGATGTAGCTAATACTTGTATCAAGCTAGCTCTTATCGACACATCGCCGTCGCTATTTGCGACTGCCATAGATGCCGCCCTGAGCCAGCAAGAAGTCTTTCGGGGTACGAGTTGTGAAATGGTGTTAAGCCGATACCCTTTAGAGCAACTTCTTTTGGCGTTGAGTGACGCGCGAGAGCTAGTGCGCTTGTCGGCGGTCAATGCTTTAAATAGCCGCGGGGTTACTGCGGCCTCTACCATCGAAGCTGCTCTTGGCGATGAATCCATGAAAGTCATGCACGCTGCTTTGCATGCTTTGGGCGGGCTGCGCGCGGCTGATTCCTTAGCTGCAATCAATGCTTTTGTGGGCGCTGAATACGACGATATGACGCGTTCAATAGCGCTCAAAACAATCGGTGCAATCGGCGATGTAAGTTCGCTTTCATTGTTGACTGAAACATCTCGCGATTTTTCAGCGGTGGTGCGTGCTGCTAGCGTCGAGGCGATAGCGAAAATTGGCGGCAAAGAAGCAACAGCCGTACTAAGCGAGTTGTTCGCTGACTTTGCGGGCACGCCACTCGAAAGTGGCTTTCAACAGGCTTTATTTATGCGTGGTGCAGCAGCCTGTCGCTTGGTGCTGCGTCCTTATGTTTTAGATTTTTCCAATGCCAAGTTGTCGCATCGCGCAGCAATTATTGCTGGCCGCGCAGGTGAACCGGCGGCAGCGCCATATCTAATGCAACTGCTGGCCGACCAACCGCGTTCGGACGAAATTCTTAATGCCTTAGTTTCTGCGACCGGTTCAGATAACCGCCGTCAACTTTTGCCAGCCGGCGTGTACAGCGCTTGGTGGGAAGTTAACTCTTATGAGCTACCACGTAATTGGTTGCGTAACGGTTTAATCGCTTCGGGTTTCGAACTCGACGAATTCTTTGACGATCCAACACGTTGCTCAACTAAGCTTTCAGTCGAACAATTATTAAATGGATTGCGGTCAGGTCCAGAGCGCTCGCGTGCTCTTTGCGCTTATTTCTTGTTTAATCTTACGGGTGTCGATGCACAAATAATCCTCGACGGCACTCCTGACGCAGAATTATTACGCCGTGCTCAGCCGTGGCAAGATTGGTTAGATAACCTTGACTAAACATTCTTTTGTCACCAGCAGAAATTTCCTCATCGGGGTGATGAGTGGAGTAATTGGCGCATTAGTAGCATTATTCCTTTTTGGGGCCGATTTTCAACGTGTCGCCGATTTGTTGCCACAAATTAAAGTGGCTGCTACCGAAAGCGGGATCGACCCTTATTTGTTGGCCGGTTTG
>JAQWRF010000098.1 GCA_029243845.1 Planctomycetota bacterium
GCATGGCTGGCACATGGGTTTTGTCTAATGTGATTACTGAAACCATAAACTGATTTGCTCTATGCGGACCTTTTAGCGCCATCTTAAAATAATTAAACACCACCTAGTAATTACTGCTACAGTGTCTATGTGGAAAGAAAGCCCCTCATCCTTAGGACTATCGAAGAACATTTCGGTGCCACAGAACCGGTATACCCATATTTCGAAAAGCTGACGGAAGCAGAAATAAAAGAGTCGCTTGCTCTCTGTCGTAGCCAAGAGCCAATCGACCAGGTTTTATGCCTATTCTTTCAATCGCTCGCAGACGATGACTGCCCGATTGCCGTCTCATTAAAAAACCACTTTTGGGCGTACTTCTATTGCATGGTTAACGACATAATTGGTTTCACAAGAAACTATGCAGCCATTGGCCCGACCGAAGACACATTCACCATACATGGCGACGTTGTGTTTAAACTAATTAGCAACTGTCAAAATATCGAATTTCGGTCGGTTTCTGAATTCAATGCTTTGATAGGGTTACGCATGCATTGGCGTGCATTGGATATTATTAAAAAGAATAAGCGAGAGGCGAATGCCACCCTCGATCCATCTCAGGTGGATTCGCGAACCGATTTCTTAGAAGACGTATTCTCCAAAGAGGAGAGGCTAGTCGCTGAGAGTGCTGTAAGCCAGTTGTCAAAAAAGGACCAAGCGTTTTTGAAGGACTGCCTGAGTGAAATAAGTTTTGACGGTTTGGTTAAAAAATATTTCCCCGATACCGCTGATGGTGAGAAAGCAAACGATGCTTTGCGGCAGCGTAAATCTCGCCTGAAGAATCGATTGAAGCAAATAGTAGATACTCGAGAATTTGCAGGATTAGCTGCATCTGTTTAAGCATCTAAATCCGTATCGTTTTATGGCAAAAGGGTAAAAATAGGCTGTAGCTCGCGCAGAATTGGTGGAGTGAAATAACCTAGAAAAAGGTTGTCACAGAATAGGAGAATGCTCTCTATAGGGTCATGAATGCTTTGCGCCGTCGTTTAAGTGCCACTGCTCTGCAGCAGATCGGTGCTGCTTCAGCGGAGCTAGTGGCTGGTGCGGATTTATCGCAATACGCTCCACTCGCCGACAACTGGAGCGATTTCGACATCTGTTGGGAAATTATATACCCACGGGTAACAAGCGATGACGCCGAGGCGCTTAACGTAAAAAACGAATTGCTCGAGTGCGTATGGCAATCATGCTCGGCTAAGCGGGGAATTCTCGCAGCTTACCCGGCATTACGATCCGTTCACAATACCCATGATTTGCTGGCTGAAGTGGTGATGAAAATATTTTCATCCGAGACACCATACCCGAGCTTTCTCGGCTATAGCGCATTCTGCAACCTCGTTTATTGGCGCATGAACAAGCACGCCATCGCGTTAACGCGCAAAGCTTCCCATTTTGAGAATAATGAAGAAATATCCGCTGAAGTGGCATGCACGGACGTATCTCCTGCAGAAAATCAGGCTACTCGACTCGCGAATTTGGTATCGTGTCTACCTTCCATGGATCAGCTATTACTTGAAGATTACAATAATAAGAAGCCATTTCTCGAGATGAGTACTAAGTACAACTCTAGCGAAATTGCCTTGCGCAAGAGAGTGCAACGCTTGGTCGACCACCTAGCCAGTGAAGTTTAATCCCGACGACTCTTTCGCAAGCGGTAAATACCGCCTCGTAGAAGTCATAGGTAATGGCGCAGACGCGGAGGTGTGGTCGGCTTACGAAATCCGCGTGCAGCGTACTGTAGTCATTAAAATTTTGCGCGAGCCCAACGTTGACGTTGGTGCGCGTCACCGTTTTGAGATTGAGGCGCGCGCCCTTGGCGCAATCAACCACGATGGCGTAATCAAATTGCTCGAATACAGCGCCGAACCAGATGCGCCAAGTTATATGGTGCTCGACCACGGCGGGGCAATGACCTTGCTCGATTGCATTAAAGGCGAATGCAAGATATTCAACAATATGAGCTCTCGCGAACGCCTGGAAAAGCTTAGTGTCGTAGTTGGAGGCCTAGCCGCAGCGCATACCGGTCCTGATTATGAAGTTATTCATCGCGACATCAAACCCAACAATATTCTTTGGGATGGTTTCCGCTTCCGCCTTTGTGATTTTGGGCGCTGTTCAATTGGTGGCGTTTCAGGCGGCGAGATCTCTGGACAATTTATTGGCAATTTCGTTAACCCGGCGCCAGAACAGTTTTTTGAGACTCCAATCGTTACGACAGAAACGGATGTTTTTAATATTACCGCTGTAATGCACCTGACCTTGACTGGTGACAGTATTTATCAAGCAGAGGGTTTGTTTGGCACCCAAGAAGCTGCTATTTCCGGCAGAATTGTCTGGGGTGAGGCTTTCAAGAAAATGGACAAGCCGCTACGCGCAATTATTGAAGCCGGCTTGCACTATAAGCGCGAGGAGCGCTATCATGGGGCAGGATCTTTGCATGCCGATATTTCTCGTTACCTAAACAACGAAAAAGTTTCGGTTTCGATTGAGACGCCGCAGCAAAAAGTACGTCGCTGGGTAAAGCGCTATCCTTGGCCTGCTGCTTTATTATCCTCTTTGATCATGGTGGCGGGCTTGATGACATACATTGCTTACCAAGAACGAGTGGGTAGTCAACAAACGCAACATATTTTGCACGCCTTTAGCAGTTTATTGCATACTCTTGACCCACTGCAGCCCGTTGCAAATCGCCTGTCACATTCCGCTAGTCTCGAGGCGCTCCAGGACACTCTTGATATCTCTAACAATCTAAGCGATGCATTGCGAGGCGAGTTGTATTATTCGCTCGGTGCTCACTATATGCAATTAAATGCCTTCAGTAGTGCTGCCGATGCCTTTTCTGTGAGCCTAAATTTTGTAGACAATGATTTAGCCAAGATTAATCTCGCGTGGTGCACCCGTGAAAAGGCGCACCGTATGGCTGACCGGCTTGTAGCCCAGGAAATGTACCAAGAAGCCTTGGCCCTTGTGTCGCCAATTATGCAACGCACACCGACCGGTGATGCAAATCAGGATTACATCATTCTTTTCGCAAAAAACCGTTATGCGTCTATTCTGCTGGCATTGCCAGACGCCGAATCACATCGTACAGCATTAAAGATGCTGAAAGAAATTGATGGCGAGTTACGAAATAGAACAGATATAGAGCCCTGGTTATTGCCTGTAAACACCGGAAACATAGCAAGCGCTTACATGCGCTTTCCTGGCAACCTTCTTGACAGCGTTCGTGACAACGTTCTTGAAAATATTAATTACCATGAACAATCAGAACAAGACTTTAAGAATGCGGGATTGTCGCTTCATCCTGAGATGACCTTCGCTTACAGTGGCCAGGGCCAGGCCCATATGCTCCTTGGGAATCACGCCGATGGAATGCGCCTTAACCGGCTTGCTTTGCAGCATCGGCGTGAGCTCGGTGGTGGTTACACGGACTATTATTTGACCGGACTCTTGAATTTATATACCGACTTGCTTGAGCACTTTAGTGAGTCGGCTCAGCCCGAGCTAAAAGCCATCGAGAAAGAATTGTGCGAGCGCATGCATGACCCAAGGCTAGAAAACGATATCCGTGAAAATGTGCATGAGTTCCATAACGCTCACTGTCAAAACAATAAGTAGCAGAAACTATAATTGCCGACATGGTAATCGCAGTCACCCTGATACTGGTTCTTAGTTCCGCCCAGCAACAACTCACTGTTGGCGAACATATTTTCGAGTACCGAATTCTCGACAACGGTTTACGAGTTTACGCTATTGAAGACCCTGGCGAAACCACTTCGGTATTTATGGCAATCGCCGCCGGTACTCGCGACGAAACAGCAGGCACCACCGGTCTTGCCCATTTAACCGAGCACGCGATGTTTGCCGGTACTGCTACTACTGGCACTGATATCCACGAGAAAACTATTGTCGGATGGGGAGGCGAGTCGAACGCATTTACGCGCGATGACTACACCATGTATTACGACCATGATTTCGCTTCGGAACATTTGTCTGAGGTGCTAAATATGGAAGCGGATCGTTTGCGTGGCCTCACGTTAGAAAGCGAGCCCGTCTTGAATGAGCGGCATCGACTCAATACAGAGGAAGAGCATGCATACCAGCCAAGCGATGGACGCGCGCAGCAGCTTGAGAACGCGGTTTACAAATCGCATCCTTATCGCCATGGTTTGCGCGATGCAGGCGGGCATACTAAAGCGCCAGGTTTGAGCGTCGCGCAAGTGAAGTTTTTTTACGATGCTTACTATCATCCTAATCGTACGGCGATTGTAATTGTGGGCCCTCATAAACCAGCGGCGGTTTTGGACATGGCTGAAGAATCTTTCGGTAAATTAGAATCGCAGGCGACGACAAACAATCATTATTTCGAACCCGAAGTGACTGCATCACGTACCGTAGCAATTAAATCGCAGTTGCCGCGCGACAGAGTGGTGCGCTGTTGGTTGACTCCAAATATCCAGCATGCTGACCGCGCCGCACTTGATGTGTTGGCTGCGATGTTACAGCGCGATGAAATTAAATCAGGAGTCATCGTCAACGTGTCCACTGGCGGGCGCATCGAACAAGAATTATTCAAAATGAGTTGGTCGGTGGGCGACCATGACGCAGGTGTGATTGCTAAAGAGGTCTCGCGCATGCTGACGTCGTATAAATTGGGTGAGGCAGACGCTTCTGTCATGACCGAAGTGAAAGGGCTGCTTGCCGATGTGTACACTTCGCAGCCTATGCGGTCGCGTCCTTACTTTGCATTGGCGGGTACTCTGTCTTGGTATGCCGCGCATGATTTGATGGAAGTGTTAGCGGGTTACCACGATGCTGTGATGGCGGTGACCTCTGATGATTTGGCGCGGGTTTGTAAGACGTATTTGGCGAAGAAGAAATGCGTTACGGTAACATTCAAGGGCACTGGCGAAGCGGTAAAACCGTTACCCGAGTCCGTTAGCGAATTGCAGGCTGAAGCGGCGGCGGCGTTTGAAACCGGTAATTACGCGCGGGCGATTGAGGCCTACACTTTGATATTGGCGCAGAAGGAAGATCCGATGAGCCAGATTATTAATTTCACGGAACGCGGCTCGATCCATCTAGAGATGAAAAACTACGACGCGGCAATCGCTGACTTCGAGGCGGGGCTGACGTATTACGATTACCCGGCAGTGGCGGATATGCTCGAAGATGCGATTGCTCAGAAGAAGCGTGCGATGCGCGGAAATTTGTAGCAGAACGGCTGCTAAATTGGTTGGGCTAGAGGTATTACGGTTTGAACAAGCTAAGATAAAATGTACGGCACTCAGGCTTTACGCACCGCATTCATGTCCCAATTTTTAGTCGCAGCACTTTATAAATTTGTCAGCCTCTCTGATACCGATGTACTTCGTGATCGGATATTAGAGGTATGCCGTACTAATAGAGTCAACGGCACGATATTGCTGGCAGCCGAAGGTATCAACGGCACGATTGCCGGGCACCCCGACAGCATTGATACCGTCCTTAACTTTATAAAAAGTGACGCGCGCTTTGCAGAGATAGAAGTTAAATTTGCCGCTTCCCAAACGTCGCCGTTTCATCGTATTAAGGTGCGTCTGAAAAAAGAGATTGTTTCGATGGGTGTCGAAGGGCTCGACCCGAAGCAGGTCGTCGGAACCTACGTAGATCCACATGACTGGAACGCTTTAATGCAAGATCCCGACGTGTTGGTTATTGATACGCGTAACGACTATGAGGTTGCGATAGGCACCTTTAAGGGCGCGAAAAACCCGGGCCTTCAAAGCTTTCGAGCATTCCCCGACTGGCTACGTGAAGAAATGAAAACCCGCGACCAGCCCAAGGTAGCCATGTTTTGTACCGGCGGTATTCGCTGTGAAAAGTCGACCGCTTTCTTGAAGAATGAAGGAATTGACGAAGTCTTCCATCTCAAGGGAGGCATCCTGAAGTATCTAGAAACCGTTCCTGAAGCAGAATCGGAATGGGAAGGTGAATGCTTTGTTTTCGACCAAAGAGTTTCTGTAACGCATGGTCTTAAAGAAGGCACCTTCACTTTATGTTGGGCGTGCCGCAATCCAATCAACGAGCAAGATCGAGAAAACTCTGAGTTTCAAGATGGGGTGAGCTGCCCGCATTGTTTTTTACAAACGACTCCAGAACAAAAAGCGAGTTTTGCTGAGCGTATCAAGCAGATAAATTTGGCACGCGATAGGGGCGCAGAACACATACGCGACGACTCTACTTCTTTAGCATCAAGTGCGCGGTGCGCGTCACCAAAAAACGCGGCGTCAAGCGACTAAGAAAGATTAACAAGCGGTGTTTGAAGCCATGTATATAAACAGCGCGCTTGCCTAAGCAATTTAAACTTTTCAAAACCACTAGCCGTGGGTCATCTAGTTTGGGGAAAGACGATTCTGAACCGGCCACCGCATGAAATTCAGTATCGGTGCTACCGGGGCAAACGGCCAGTACATCGATACCGCTGCCTTCAAGTTCACTGCCGAGCGCTTCGCTAAACATTAAATCGAAAGATTTAGTCGCACCGTAAACGCTCATGAATGGGGTAGGTTGAAATCCAGCCACACTCGCAAGATTGATGATGCCAGCCGTGTCGCGATTTTTTAATTTAGCGAGTAATGCATGCGTGAGTAATACGGGTACTTCGCAATTTAATCGCACCATGTCACGCAGCGCTGAATATTCATTTTCAGCAAAGGGCTTCTTGATGCCAAAGCCCGCATTGTTGACTAGCAACCCGATGTCTTTATCTTGGCAAGCCCCCAGTAACGACTCAATCGCATCCGTCGCTGTTAAATCAAGCGCCAAGCATTCGATTTCAACCTGATGATTGCTCATTAACTCACTAGCTAGCTCTGAAAGTCGGTCTAAGCGGCGCGCCACAATGAGTACATTCAGCCCACGCTCAGCTAATTGGCGGGTGTAATGCTCTCCGAGGCCTGCAGAGGCCCCTGTGACAATGGCCCATGGACCGTAAGTGGACTCAAAATTCAT
>JAQWRF010000106.1 GCA_029243845.1 Planctomycetota bacterium
CAGTCTCTGATGTGCGCTTCGAGGGCAACACTTTCTTTAACGAAGGTGGTGTGTGGGGTATTTTTCACTGGGGCCTAGACTTGCACGAGAGTCTTCAGCAGACCGACGGAGTCTTCTCCGATGACGACTTCTCAGCCGATATCGTCGTTGAAGATATTAACTCTCTGATCATGCTTTACCGGCAGTATGGTTTTCTCGAAGTCGAAGTCGATTGTCGCTTCGAAGAGCAAGGCGGTTCGAACAAGGTGGCACTGATCTATGAAATAAACGAAGGCCCTCGGTACACCATTCGCTCAGTTCAATTCAAGAATAGCCGCGGTGGGGGCTTGATGGTCGAAGACGACGAGCTCAAAGAGTTGTCGGGTATTGTCGCAGGTCAGTTCTATAGTCCGGCTCGACTCGGGCAAAGCGCTTTTGACATTCAGACTAAGTATGCCGAGTATGGCCATCCCTCAAGGCGAAAGGTCATGGCTAATGGCGATAAGGCCGACAATTACTTTTGGATTGGCGGGGAAAATGGTGCCGAGGAACCGGATGTGTTCTTCGACCTTGAAGAGCCAGTGGTTGACGTGGTGTTTACTATTCAAGAAGGCAAGCCTTTCCGTTTGCGTGATGTAGTGCTGCGTGGCTATCTCGGCACACAAGATCGCATCGTGCGTCGTGAAGTTGAACTCGAGCCGGGTGATGAAGCTCGAGAAGACCTTGTTAATCGTTCATGGCGACGGTTGAATGGCCTTGGTTACTTTAAAGACGCGAATAATAATCCGGCAGTAGATTGGCATTGGCAGCAAGTTGATGGCCGCCATGATTTAATGGATTTGGTCTTTGATGTCCAAGACAAGGGAATGATGAACAACTTCCGCTTTGGTGGAGCATGGAACTCTGAAACAGGTCCCGCCCTGATGGTTAGCCTGACTAAGTCAAATGTAGACATGTTTGATGGGGCTGACTCGTTCACGACAGTCTTTACGGATTTGCAAGACGGCATGGCGTTTCACGGTGCCGGCCAAGCTCTTCGAGTCTCGGCGCAACCAGGCCGCCGTTATTCTACTTACGCAATTTCTTTTACTGAGCCTGACCTGTTGGGTGAGCACATCGACCGCTTGGGATTGAATATTAGTACAAGTAAAAATTTCCGCTATCAAAGATCCCATGAAGAGCAACGAATATTCTCAGGATTTACCCTTAGTCGTCGCTTCGGTCGCAATGTTTCTATTTTCGGAGGACCAACATTCGGTCGTGTAGTCATACCTGAGGACACCATAGTTAATGATGGTGCGCCAGATGAGGTAACTGATTTCCAGGGCTCGAATTCGTACACAACTCTAATGTTTGGCGCGCGTCGTAACACTGTGCTTGATCCATTTTCGCCTGTTGACGGCTCAATGGTGTCCATGAATGTCGCGCAAACCGGCGGCTTTCTTGGCGGCGACTGGGACTTCACAAAGTCTAGTCTAAAGATGGCTAAGCACTTCGACTTATGGGAAGACGCTGAGTCACATCGCTGGATATTGTCATTGAAAGGTGCTGCGATGAAGGCGTGGCTGCAGGGTGACATGACAACGCTACCGTATTCTGAAAGTTTCTTCCAGGGCGGTTACCGCACGTTGCGTGGTTTCGCTTTCCGGGGTACGAACCGCGATGTTTATGGTTTTGCGACGCCAGGGTCTGCTGCATGGAATGCCTCTATCGAGTTGGGGTTCCCGTTGTTCGCGACGCGTAGCCGTCAAGCGGTAAGTATGCTTGAAAATGTCCGTGGCTCTGCTTTTGTCGATTTTGGTGCTTTAGGCAGCGACTTCGGCGCAATGACTTCAACCCGTGTCTCCGCGGGAATCGCTGTGCAGGTTCGCATGCCGTTCATGGCACAGTTACCCATCTCTTTGATATTCGCGAAGCCTTTGCGTCTTGAAGATGATGACCAAACCGCAACTTTCCAACTTCAAATGGGGTCTTCGTTCTAACATGAAAAACACATTCATCATTGTTTTATTGATTGCTTTAACCGGCAGTCTAGTCGCTAATCGTAATGCTGCAGAACCGCAGGACATGGTGCGCTATGTTGATTTTTCTCGTTGCATGGCGGAGTCCGTTGCGCATCAATCTGCAATCGCAAACTTGGCAGCAAACTTTGCTCCAATTAGAGAGCGGCTAGAGCAGCAGGCTGGAGTTTTGCAGAAAAAATATTCTGAGCTTGAAATAAAAGACCCTTCGTCTGAAAGCTATAGCCTTTTG
>JAQWRF010000136.1 GCA_029243845.1 Planctomycetota bacterium
CAGCATTAGGCGCCTACGCAGGCATCCCTGACTTTCTTAACATTCCAACTCTAGGCCTCTTACGCTCGCCAGATTTTTTCTTTTCGATATTCTGGCTGATGATTGCAATGACCGTATTTTCCGGCATTCATTACTGCATTAATGGTGCGCGACTGTTGTCCGGCAACATAAATGACTAATCCACTCGAAGAGCTACTCGTTTATCTTGATCGATTAGACGAATTGGCGCCAAATGAAAAAGCGCAAGCCACCGCTTTAATTAGAGGCTGGGTAAATAGTCAATCGCAGCGCGAGATTGTTGGCGACGATGAAATACCGTCACAGTTTGGCATTGTTGGCGAGTCTCCGGCAATACTCGAAATCTTTGCTTTATTAGCCAAGCTTTCAAGTTCAGATATCCCGGTGTTAGTGTTGGGTGAATCCGGTACGGGTAAAGAGCTCATCGCCAATGCATTACACAAGTATAGTTCGCGGCGTAAGAAAAAATTAATCGCTGTCAACTGCGCGGCGATTCCTGCGAACCTGCTCGAGGCTGAAATTTTTGGCCACACCAAGGGTTCCTTCACGGGGGCCCATAAAGATCGTAAGGGCTACGCCGAAGCTGCTGATGGCGGCATATTGTTCTTAGACGAAATTGGCGAAATCGCTTACGACCTACAAGCAAAGTTGCTGCGATTTCTGCAAAACGGTGAAGTGCGGGCAGTCGGCTCCAATGTTACAAAAAAAGTTAACGTGCGCGTTATTGCGGCCACCAACCGTGACTTGTTGCGGCAGGTTAAAGATGGCAAGTTCAGAGAAGACCTCTATTATCGTCTTGCAGTCTTTACGCTGTCGCTACCGCCATTACGTGAGCGCGTAGGCGACGTTAAGCATTTGGTCAACTTCTTTCTCAACCAGCAACAAAGAGACTCGATGCCGTCTGCGAAAGTCAGCAAAGAGGCGCTTGATAAACTCTCGCAAGGAGAATGGCGCGGCAACATTCGTCAGCTACAACATGAATTGTTACGTGCAGCAACTTTTGCCAGTGATGGCATAATCGAAGTTACTGATTTGTCTGAGAGTCTATAAGTTCTGCCTGCGGAGTCACGGACATATTTTTTTCAAAATTCGGGCGCGGCGCAATAAATTTAAAGGCAAAGCTGAGCCCAACAGTCGCTAGAAGCAAAACAATGGCAAGTACGTAGGTGTCGATTACGAAACGACTGTTCCATTTCTTGCGCTCGTTATAAAGCTGTACGATTTCGTCGCGTGAACGGAATTCTCCGGACCATGCAAACAACTCTTCTTCAGCGCTTTCCTCGGCCTGCTGCCGTAAATCTTCAAGCATATCTTCCATTAGCGAAGCGCGATAGCGCTGTAGCAAGTCGTGCTTGTCGCGGGCAATGTCAGAGATGGAAGGCATTAGAGTACAGTGGTGAGCTTGCGAATTGCTGCGACACAAGTGAATACAGCAAGTGTGCCAACAAAGGTCCCTAGTCCGATATGGAAAAGCAGTTTGGCAATGCGCCCGGGTAGTTGGTCGTATGAACTATGCGGTGGCTGGGGGACGTCACCGCGTTGCACCGCTTCAAGGTGCAGGATGTCAAACACTTCGCTACGCACTTGATCTGCCGCTTGTTGTTTTACAAGTTCTGGGATTTCGCTGAATTCGTCAGTCTCGCCTTGATCTACCATGGCGCAGCCTCGCGATAGCGAGCGAATTGCTCTGAAGTAATGATGGCCAAAATCGAGAACACAATGCCTAGCAGCGTTGCCACGAGAAGGTTGAGCCATAAAATAGGGAAGTACGGTTTCGTGGCCTCAACGGGGGCGTCGGCTGTCATCAAGAACGAAGCCGTGCGTGACATATACAGCTCGAGCTCGGCATGACGGTCGCGCTGCTGCCGGAGAGTCTCGCGAGCATTACGCAATTCCGATTCTATAATTTCGCTGCCTGCCTTAAGGCGGTTGAGCTCGCGCAAACGGGTTTGCGATTCGCTTAATAATTTCGCGTAGTGATTTGCTTGAACATCGAGGGCTGCCTCACTAACCTTAAATTCGGCGATACGCGTTTCATAAGAATTACGCATGCCATCGCTACTAAAAGCTCGCGCACTTTCGACAGTTGCCGTTTCGGATGCAAGTTGGTCGTTAAGCAGGGCAAGCTTATTACGGAGAGCAATGGCCTCGGGATTTTTGTCCGTGACGTTTAGACTAAGGTTCGCCAATTCTAAATTTGTTGTAGCAATCTCTCCACGCAGTTGATTCAACCGTGGATTTTCAACTTCGGTATAACCAGACTGCGAAAATTCTGGCCGCAGTTGGAAGTTTTTAGTTACCTCTTCGCGCTGCTTAATTAAAGACGCGCGCGCCGAAATATTGTCTTCAACGGAGTCTTGGAATCGAGTAACACGAGTATGGTATTGCGCAATCTCGGTAGAAAAATCTATGGAGCCATTAGTCTCGAGGAAAGCTTGGCGGTTGCTTTCGAGCGCGGCCACAAGTCCTGTCGAACGATCAATGGCCGCTACCAAAGTGGAGACGTTCTCCGCAACGCGCTGCTTGGTGGTAGTGTCGAGACTGCTGCTGAATTCACGAAGATAGGTTTCGGCGATTTCACGAGCGACTCGCGGCTCTGGGTCGTAAGCCGAAATGACAATAAAGTTGAAAGTGTCTAGGTCGAACTTAACGTTTTTTTCAAGCCACTCAGAGTTGCGGCCGCCAATTTGAGAGGCAACGGTAGTCCGCAATTCTGCAGAATTAAGAACACCTAGCAATGCCTGCTGCGTTTCGGTATTAGCCGTAGGTAACTTTGGAGCCGTTGGCAGATTACCAGATTCATCAGACAGTGAAAGCGTGTCTGATTGAGTGGGCAAATAACACCGCGCCTGCGAACGGTAGGTCTCGCTCATCATTCCCGTAACGATAAAAGCAGCCACCACAGCAACGGCTGTCACAACAGCGATTACGTACATGCGCTCGTATATAAGCGACATTGGGGATTTAGATTGGTGGCTCACTATGGGTGTTTAGCAGAGGGGGTTATTTAAGCCTATGCCGAAGCGTATTTTAAGACGGTTGGGTGGTAGTTTAAACACCAAAGTTTACGACGAAAATAGATGAAGGATGTTCCAAACTTTAAGTAATTGTAATTAACTTGAAAAGTACATTTTAAGCCCGGTAAAGCGCCCCTTTATCGCAGGCCAAACGGCAGTGACACCAAGCAAGTAGCGATTTTTACTGGAAAACCCCGCGAGGCTTCCCATAACCCCCCATAAGATGCCTGGACATGGGAAATTCCCTATTAAAATCGCAAACGGTAGGTGCAGAAGGCGGCCAAGAAAACCGTAGTGTTTTAGCAAAACAAAGGTTTCGTTGGCCGCATTATTGTGAATTGCGGCTGTGTCAAAACGGCCCGTGTTAAGGATGCGCGGGGCCTCGTAATGATCCACTTCAGCTTTTGGGTCAAAAACAAGTTTATAGCCTTGTTCGGATACTCCTAAGCAGGCATCCAGTTCGTATCTGAAGCAATCTCCGAGTAAGCGAGATTCGAATCCGCCCTGATTGCGTAGAGCAGAAATAAGTAAGGACATATTTGCTCCACGAAAGTGCTGCGACGGAACGACTTGTTTGGAATGCCGCGTGCTTTGGTCGAGAATAAAGCCTGGGAAGACAACCCGATTTTGGTATTTGGCTTGTTTAACCTCAGGCTTGCCATCGACAATATTAATCGGCGGGCCCGCAACACCACCAATCTTTGGATTGGACTCGTAGTGGCGCGCGATGTTTGCCAGCCAGGGCGGTCGCGCAATAGCGTCGTCGTCGATTAGGCAAGCGACGTCGCCGGTGGCGGCATCAAGCAATGCGTTTTCCGCGACTACAATGCCAGGCGCGGTGAGCATTACTTTGACAATGTTTAGCTTTGTGGTGCGCGCAACAAATTCATCGACAACGGCAACGCCTTCGGGGTCGAGATCACCACGTAGGGAAATCAAAACTTCATCCGGCAGTCGAGTTTGTAACTCGAGGGCTTCTAGATTTTTACGCAACAAATCCGGGCGCTTTAGCGTCGGTAAAAAAACTGAAAATTTAAGTTTAGCTGCAGTCATGACTAGCGTTGTTGCATAGCAATTTTATAGGCTTCTAAATGTTGTATAGCGGTGTTGCGCCAAGTAAATTTCGCGGCATGCGCAAGGCCGCGCGCAACCATTTTTTTGCGAAGCTCAGAATTATTACATAAGCTTAACAAAGCATCTGCGATTTGTTGTTCATCGTTTGGGTCTACCAGTAAACCAGCATTTGCAGTCACCTCTGTTAATGAGCAAGCATCTGCGGCAACAACCGGCGCGCCGCAAGCCATAGCTTCAATGACAGGAATACCAAAACCCTCCAAGAATGAGACCAAGGCGAAAGCATCGCAAGTGCCGTATAGCCGCGGAATATCTTCGCTGTCGACAAAGCCAGTTAGTACCACATCTTTATCATGGCCGCGGTTAGAAATACGTTGCCACATTTCATCAAATAGCCATCCTTGCGCTCCAGCTAAAATTAATTTACCAGCGTAGCCTTCTTTTTTCATTATCTGGAAAGCAGCACACAAGCCTTCGATGTTTTTATTCGGCTGTAAAGTCCCGAGGTACAAAACAAAGTTCTCGCTCACTTCATAGCGCTCACTAATACGAACGCGATCCGCTTGTTTGTCAGCGGATGGCTCGAGGCCCGGCGTAATGCCGTGGTAAATGGTTTGCACACGTTCGGGGTCAATTTGAAAATGCTCTACAATGTCGCGCTTAGAAAAGTCTGACACGGTGATG
>JAQWRF010000148.1 GCA_029243845.1 Planctomycetota bacterium
ACTTCAATTTGGGATTCATTGCCGGAGTCGGCAGTGACACAGAAGTCGGTGACGCAGTAGTTGCAGTGCGACGCTAGAATATAGGGGATGTCATTCCCCTTGACTTTTGTAAGTGATTTCGATGGCGTATGGACTAACCCCCAACGCGAGCTACAAGCCGTCCATCAAACCGTGCAAACTAA
Source organism: Planctomycetota bacterium (assembly GCA_029243845.1). Classification (GTDB taxonomy): domain Bacteria; phylum Planctomycetota; class UBA1135; order UBA1135; family UBA1135; genus JAPKEZ01. The sequence goes on from JAQWRF010000148.1 coordinate 183, forward strand.
TTTGCGCCGTATGTGTGGTTGGTCGCAAGAGCACCTAGAAGAAGTATATAGTCATTTTCACGGGCAAGTTTTACAGAGTCCGCACCAATACGGATGGCGCATCGACGGTGTCTTTTCGTCCTTTGTTGACGAAGACTACTTTGCGGTGCCAACTTCGATTGCGCAGTACATTGACGACGCTCCGTGCGAATATTCTGTTGAATTGAAGCGTTCCGTCCTGCAAGAGTTCGAAACAGTTTTATCTTTCGTCGACTCTTGCTACGCTTCAACTTGCGAAAACTTTCGCAATGAAGTCGATCACGACTTAGCCGAAGGTAGTGCGCGCGTGCTGCAATGGTTGTTGGATAACGATGTCAACGTGGTGTTCGTCACCAATGCGCCAACGGAGAAAATAACCACCTGGTTCGCTCATCACGGTTTTAGCGTCGATGACGGTCGGAGCACCGCTCCTGGTTCATCACGCTTGCGAGTTTACGGCAGGGCAGGCAAGCAGCATCTCGGTCCCAGCGGTCGCAGCCTAGATTTCTGCGGTCGCAATGTGCAATGCGATCGTCCGCAGTACAGAGAGGTGCTCGAGCGCGAATCCCCCGACTTAGTGATTGGCGATGTGCTGTCTTTAGATTTAAGCCAGCCGATAGCAATGCGTGTCGACGGCAACCCAGCGGCGCCGTCCGCCGTTGGTATCATGCACTTGCCGCATACACCCGAATGGGTTACAGGATCTATTGGTTCTGCAGCCCACGAAATTGATTATTTGGTGCCGCATGTCACCTCAATCCCGCGTTTCGTAGAACGCGTTCGCGCAAATAGTTTGATCCATGGATGAATACCCTGATTTTGACCGTTCTTGGCTACCGTATATTTATTTATATGGGGTAGGAGGCATCTTTTTTCTTGGCGGCATGTTGCTTGTCTTTAAATCAAAGGCCTGCGACTGGACGCGAGCTTCGCACCGCCGCTGGGCCAAGGTTTTGATTTTTGGTTACTTTTGGTATGCAGCAATTCATGGCGCCCTAATTTACTCCGCACTTAACGTCTGATGGTTATGTTTTCTTTATTAATGCAACACGTCGCGCAAAGCGGATCTGACGTCGCTGCCGCTGCCGCCGCCGATGCCGGTTCTTCACCCATCTTTTGGTTTATCGTTCTTGGTTATTTCGCAGTGGTACTTGGCTTCGGCTCATACTTCGCAAGATTCAACAAATCGACTAGCGACTTTTTCTTTGGCGGGCGCCGTTTCTCATGGTGGCTTATCACGATGTCTATTGTGGCTACCGGAGTCGGTAGCCACAGCTTTTTGAAGTATTCAGGTAAGTCTTTCGAGCACGGCTTCAGTGGTTCGATGGCATACATGAATGATTGGTTCTTCATGCCATTATTTATTTTTGGTTGGCTGCCGATTATTTATTATATGAAGGTGCGTTCGATTCCTGAATATTTTGAACGTCGCTTTAATGCTAAAGTTCGCGCTTTGGCTACTGGCGTGTTATTAATGTACATGCTCGGTTATGTCGGTATTGGTTTGCTGACCATGGCTAAAACTTTGGGCCCTATTCTTGGCGACTCATGGTCGCTAATGGAAATCATTTGGGTGGTCGCAGTCGTTGCTGGCGTTTACATCACTTTTGGTGGTCAGACGGCGGTGATTTTCACGGACTTGTTGCAGGGCTTCATCCTGTTGTTTGCCGGAATCATACTGTTTGTTCTCGGTCTTAATTGGTTCGGTGGTTTTGACGCTTTCTGGAATACCCTACCAGCTGAATTTAAATTGCCGTTATCGAACTTTAATGACGACCCCGGCTTCAATTTCGTCGGCATTTTTTGGCAAGATGCGGTTGCTGGTTCGATTGGTTTCTTGTTTATGAACCAAGGCTTAGTCATGCGCTTCTTGGCTTGTAGATCTGTAGATCATGGGCGTAAGGCTGCGGCGTTTAATATTTTGTTTGCGCTGCCTGTCTCTGCGATAGCTGTTTCTTGTGCAGGATGGATTGGTTACGGCATGATGACACAAGACCCAACTTTGGTGTCTCCAGACACCGATCCTGACACTGTTTTTGTGATTGTTACGCGTATCCTTACAACAAAGGCAGGCTTCGGCTTCTTCGTGGCAGCTGTGACCGCTGCGCTAATGTCAACTGTCGACACCTTAATTAACGCGATTTCTGCGGTGTTTGTTAACGATGTCTATGAGCCGATTAGTAAGTTGCGCGGTATTCAGCATGATGACAAGCATCATCTTAAAGTCGCGATGGTTGCCTCTGCTGGGGCAACCGTAATTGGTGTTGGTACAGCATGGTCTTTCTCGCTGTTTGACAACCTCTATGAAGCGCACGGTTTCTTCCATTCGACTTTCACGCCGCCACTAGTTGCCTGTATCTTCATGGGAATTTTCTGGCGCCGATTTAACACTAAGGGCGCTATGGCAACATTCTTGGCCGGTACCGTCATGATTATTCTTGGTCGCTTGTTGCCTCACGAATTGATTGAGCCAATCGCTCATGGTGTGCCATCTATCGATCCCGAAACAGGTGAAGCCTTAAGTGCACCATTCAAATACATCGGCGCGCTTTACAATTTAATGGCATGTTTCGGCTCAGGCATCGTAGTAACTCTTTTAACGAATAAAGAGAACAAGGACCTTGAAGGCTTGACAATGTTCAGCCTAACTGCAGCGCGCAGGATGTTTAAAGGTAGCGAGCCGAACGACCGTGTTGGCTTCCCGCAAACGGTAACCTACAAACTTGACACTAGTTTGCCGCTTGGCGCCGTCCGCATGGATAGAGAAGCGATGAATCACTTAGCTGCGGAGCAGGGTGACTTGGCCTATATTTGTGATAAGCGTAAATGGCTTGGTGGTTTGCGTTCGGCACACGCGTACTTTGATGGTGTCCACAACTCTGGTGAAACAGTGTTGTTGGCGCAAGACGTCTATGACAATGGGCACTTCTTGCCGGGCAAGCTGCTAGTCGTCGAAAAAGAGTTTTAAACTAGTCTTACAAAGAATCCCAGTCGGCCGGAATTTCTTCGCTAGCTGGGTAGCAATGTTCGGCAGTCGGAAACTCGCCACTGCGGAGGTCATCTTTTAGCTTGCCAAGCGCATTGCTGATTTCATCGGCAAGATGCGCGTAACGTTTCGCAAACTTTGGCACGGGGCCGGTGGTCAAGCCAACTACATCGTGAAACACCAATATCTGGCCATCACAGCCGCCGCCGGCACCGATGCCAATGGTCGGAATGATCAAGCGTTGGCTAATACGGGTTGCCACCACTTCTGGTACGCCTTCAAGCACGACAGCAGTAGCGCCACATTCTTGCGCGGTGAGTGCGTCTTCAAGAAGTTGCTTTGCTGCATCGATAGTCTTGCCTTGAATTTTGAAACCACCGCGAGCGTTTATCGATTGCGGAAGTAATCCAAGGTGAGCAATCACTGGAATATCGGCTTCAACCAAAGCGTCGATACGCTCAAAGCGCGGACCTTCAATTTTCACAGCCTGCGCTCCGCCCTCGCGAACTAGGCGTAATGCATTGCTAATCGTTACTTCATTAGAGACGTGATAAGTTCCGAAAGGCATGTCAGCTACCACGAGAGGGCGATCGACTGCACGCTTAACTGCGCGTGTCGCTGAGATGATTTGGTCTAGGCTTATTTTTAGAGTACTCGCGTGACCCAAAACAACGTTGGCCATGGAGTCGCCGACTAGAATCAAATCAAAACCAGCTTCGTCGATAAGGCGTGCTGTCGGGTAATCGTATGCCGTCAAGCACAGGATTTTCTGACCTTTCGCTTTGCGCTGCAGCAAGCCAGGTACAGTAACTTTGGACGGCAGCTGACGCTCTGCGGCATCAGAAGTCGGGCCGTAAACAGTCGGTGATTTGGGTTTATCCATTTCGTAGACTATATTGTACTCTACACCAATTGAAAAGCTGTGTTATTCTGAAGTCATGTTT
>JAQWRF010000153.1 GCA_029243845.1 Planctomycetota bacterium
GTCAGCCAATTTAACCCGGCCATCAGAAGAGAACATTAAGTTCTCGGGTTTGATGTCGCGGTGTACCAAGCCATTGCTGGCAGCGTACTGCAAAGCTTCTGAAACCTGGCAAATGACGTCGATTGCTTGCGCTTCACTGAAAGCACCGAAGCGCTCTAAATGAGCTTCAGCATCGCCGCCATCGACGATTTCCATGCCAAAGAAGTAGGCGCCATTCTCTTCTCCTACGGAGTAGACTTGAACCAGATTGGGGTGCGACATGCGCCCGGCAGCAATGGCTTCACGCTTAAAAGCTTCGATGGTGTCAGCGCCTTGCTGTGTGGACTTCTGGTTGAGAACCTTGAGTGCAACCTCGCGCTGCAAGTCAAGTTGTAGTGCGCGGTAAACGATGCCAACGCCACCATGGCCTAAGCGTTCTATAATTTGATGACCACCAATAACCGTGCCTACTAAGGGATCGTTGATAGCAACAGCTGCGTCAATAATGATTTCAATCTCGCAATCGTCGCCAACAAGAGTGACACCGCGTTTCGCCGAAACTTCGATTTGCTCAGTACTCTCTCCGTCGAGCAGTACGCTACATTCACCACAAGCTGTAATGGCATACAAGCCGTTATCTTGCAAGCTAATGCTGACACCATTGCGTGCGGGAGCCGATACCGCAAGTCGGTCGAGGCCGCCGCCGGTTAATAATAAATGCAAACTGCCATCCGGAAACTTGAAAGCTCCTGATGACGTTTCACTTTTCCAAACTAGCTTGGCCGACATAACGGTATTTTAACCGATGACAGGGAAAATAGCGCGCCCGACACGGACAAGATTAGCGCCTTCGGAAATTGCTATTTCAAAATCACCACTCATGCCCATAGAGAGGATGGCGTCATCCTTAATAAACCGCTGCTTCTGTAGGGACTCGAAGCATTCGCGTACGGCAGCAAAATCGCTATGCAGTTGCGTGTCATTGGCATCGGCCACGGCAAGATTCATTACACCAGCCAATTGAATGTGTTCTAATTCGGCAATTTCATCGCAAAACGCGTCAACTTGTTCAAGACTCAGTCCATTTCGGCCATCTGAGTGGATATTAACCTGCAAGAGCACACTCAAATTCCGGCCATTTTCAGCTAGCACGCGCTCGATGCGCTGGGCTGTTTTAATGTCAGCGAGTGCCTGATATAAATTGCAAGCAGCTACGCCTCGTAGAACTTTTTTGCCTTGTAAAGGCCCAAGCAGGTGCCATTCGGCGTCTGGTAGCACTAAGCGGTGTTCTTCTAGCGCCTGAACTCGATTATGCCCAAACAATCGATGTCCGGCGGAATAGGCCTCTCTTAAATCATTAGCTGTTGCCGTTTTAGCGACAGCGACCAACGAGACCGCCTCTGCTGGGCGTGAGCTACGTTGAGCAGCGCTGGCGATACGCTGTTTCACAATGTTTAGGTTGTCGGAGACGGTAGGCATGACTAAAATTCTCGCCCTAGGATACACATCATGATAGTCGGAGTCCCAAAAGAAATCAAAGTACTTGAGTCGCGTGTTGCACTTACCCCAGGTGGTGCAACAGTATTATGCGGTCAGGGTCATCACGTGTCTGTAGAAACCTTAGCCGGGGATGGCTCTGGTTTTAGCGATCAGCAATACATTGACGCCGGCGCAACAATTTTGTCGTCCGCGGCTGAGGTCTGGGCGCAAGCTGACATGATTTTAAAGGTTAAAGAGCCGCAGCCCAACGAGGTGGCAATGGCGCGTAAAGGGCAAACTATTTTCACTTACTTTCACCTTGCTGCCGACCGAGAGCTAACGGTGAGCTTACTAGAAGCAGGCTCACATTGTTTCGCCTACGAAACTCTCGAGCTGAACGGTACCTTGCCACTGCTTACCCCGATGTCGGAAGTGGCAGGGCGCATGTCTGTACAGGAAGGTGCCAAAGCACTTCAAGCTCCTGAAGGCGGTCGCGGGGTTTTGTTGGGCGGCTTACCTGGCGTAGCGCCTGCACAAGTAACTGTTCTTGGCGGTGGCGTAGTAGGCACCCAAGCAGCTTATATGGCCGCAGGTCTTGGTGCGAATGTGACTATTCTAGACCTCAGCCTAGATCGCATGCGCTACTTGGAAGATGTCATGCCGGCTAATGTGACTACCGTCTATTCGAGCCCGCAAGCCATTAAAGCTTTACTCCCGACAACCGATTTATTGATTGGCGCAGTACTTATCCCTGGGGCGAAAGCTCCGAGGTTAGTTTCTCGCGAAGACTTAAAAATAATGCAAAATGGCGCCGTCATCGTTGACGTAGCTGTTGACCAAGGTGGATGTATCGAGACATGTACTCCAACGACGCACGCGGAGCCGACTTTCGTGATTGAAGGTGTGGTGCATTATTGTGTGGCTAACATGCCAGGCGCAGTTCCTCGCACCTCTACTTTTGGCCTGACTAATGCAACTTTGCCTTATGTCTGCAAGCTAGCGCGCATGGGCGCCAAAGAAGCTCTAGGCGATGAACAGCTACGTTCGGCCGCAAATATTATCGATGGTAAATTATGCTACCAAGCAGTGGCTGATGCCTTCGGCTTAGATAATCATAGCGCTTCTGATTTGGCTCAAGCTCTGTAATGTCGCCACTACTGCTACTCCTAGTATTAGCGGTCATCCAGGGCCTTGCCGAGTTCTTGCCGATATCTTCGTCGGGCCATCTAGTGCTTGCAGGCCAACTACTCCCTGGTGGAGAGAAATTACCTGACGGGGTAGGCGTTGAAATACTGTTGCACCTAGGCACTTTGTTTGCCGTGTTTATTCATTACCGTACGCGTATCGCACGACTGGTTACAAATTTGTTGTCGAAGTCGTTGGCTGGCAGTGAGCAGCGTGATTATTTATTTAAACTCATCATTGCAACTATTCCAGCAGTGCTTGCCGGCTTGTTCATCTTCGACACCGCCAGCCCTTTCTTTAAAAGCACCGATGTGGTCGCGTGCGGATTGATATTTACTTCATTGGTTTTACTCAGTTCAAAATTAATTCGTGAACCGGGTTCTCTTGTAACGGCAGATGCCGAACAGCCAATCAGTCTCTCTAAAGCCATCCTTATTGGAATTGCTCAAGCAATAGCAATTCTGCCAGGTATATCACGCAGTGGCTCGACTATCGTCATGGCGCGGCACTTAAAAATAAATGCGCAGCAAGCTGAAGACTTTAGTTTCTTGATGGCCATTCCTGTAATCATTGGCGCGGCAGTTCATAAACTACCTCAGCTAGATTTAGAAAAAGGCCTGGGCTTGTCAGCGATAGAAATCAGTGTGGCTTTGCTGCTGAGCTGTGTTGTGGGGCTAATAGCCTTGCACGTACTGCACCGTGTTCTTCAAAAGCGCAGGCTGCACCTTTTTGCGCCGTACTGTTTAGCGGTTGCGATTATCGTACTGCTAACCACGCATTAACTAAGACTGGGTGCGACGGTAACCCGCGACCCAACGGCTCAACACCGGGCCAGGGCATTCGGTGTTCTTGAGTTCTTTGTGCCCATAAACATTACTGCTCTTGATCGAATACTCTTGACGCAGTTGGTCCACCAATCCCGTCAAAGCATCGAGCTGTGCGGGCAACAGAGCCTGAGCGACAGCGTAATCGGTGCCGCGCGATGGCTGGGCGACAAAATTCCCTAGCAAGCAAATCCCGATGTTTCCGATGTTATTAGTACCAGACGCATGTGCACCCTGAGCATCAAGCGAGCGTCCGGCAATGACGTTTCCAGCGCGGTCTATTAAGAAGTGATAACCAATGTCGGCCCAACCACTCGGTGAACGTTCGTTCATATGCTGATTTTGAATGTTCTTGACTTCAGCACAGGCCGCTACTTTTGACAAAGATGAGAACGGCTCGGCAGTGTGGTGCACTGTGATGCGGAATGGCGCAGTCATTTTATCCCAATTCGACCTCATGCCTGCGGCGCGCCATTCGCCACGATTGATATCGACGTGAATAGCTCCGGCGCTAGCGCTGACACCACGTGGTGCCTTGAGGTTTGCTGAAACTAGATATACGTTCATTCGCTCTGCGACGGCACTACTTGCAAAGGCAGTTGTTTCACCACTGAATGCAGACATCAAATAGCTGGCTTCGGCTTTGCTGGCTGCGTCGAGGTGGGTAAGTGATTTCTCTAGGTGGCCGAGCCCAAGGCTTGGCTGAGAGCTTAAGAAGTAACTGAGTCCGATTCCTTTCTCAGCGCGAGCAATTTCTGATGCAGAAAGTTCGCCGCGCAGAGCCTGATAGAAGGTAATGCGAGCCTCATTGGCTTGCTTGGCCTCAATTTGTAGTTCACCAATCATCAAATACGCCTCGCTGCGATCAGCTGAAGTCATTGAAGGGATTTTGCTTTGCCAGTACTCTATTTTTTGCGTCAAAGTAAAGTCGGCTGATGGTGAAGCAACAGGCGGGGCTAGGCCCACTTCGGGTTTCTTATGAGTGACGGGGGTAGCACAAGAGACGACAAGTAAAAGGCAGGATGTAGCAAGGGGAAAGCGCATTACATAAGAGTAACCAAAATACACTATCGATTTCTAGTAAGGAATGAGTAACATAATGGCATGACAGCGAAGTTCTGGGTGTTCGAAGGTATGGATGGCGCGGGTAAGAGTACCCAGGCTGGGCTATTATTCGACAAATTGGCATCTGAAGGGCGTAATCCTATTCATGTGCGCGAACCGGGTACCACGACACTCGGAGAATCTTTGCGTAATATGCTGCTCGACGCTAGCCGTGAAGACTGGCATCAACGCTCTGAGGCACTACTCTTCTTTGCTGCACGTAACGAGTTGCTGCGTCAGCAGATAGCTCCGGCGCTCGCCGCTGGCAGCGACGTCATTTGCGACCGTTTTACGCCATCCACTTTCGCCTATCAGGCTAAAGACAATAGCGATTTTGACTTTATTGCGGGCATCCATCGCTTGGTCGTTGAAGATATCGCGCAGCCCGACGGCGTAATCATCTTCGATTGCGAGCCAGAAACGAGCTATCAAAGGGTCGGCGAAGGTGAAGCGCCCGATGGCTTTGAAAACCGTGGTATCGATTTTCAACGTAAAGTGCGCCGTAACTACCAACAGTTTTACGCGCGATTCCCTGAGATCACTTTAGTTGTCGATTGCGAACAACGTTCCATCGAGGATATCCACCAGCAAGTTGCAGGGTGGGTCGAGAGCAGACGCGATGATTGAGAAACTATTCGCTACCGAGATTGAACGCAATCATCTAGCCGACACCTACTTGTTCTTGGGCGGATCACCTACGCGGCTAAAAGATATGGCTTTGAAGTGTGCATCGCTGTTGTTGGAATGTAAAGGCGACATCTACAATCATGCCGACTGCACTATTTTTGATCCCACCGAATTTGGTGTTGATGGATTACGCGTCGAACATATTAGTCAGCGTAACGACAAAGTTCAGTCCTTAGAAAAGGCGTTGCGGTATCGACCAGTGGGTTCTGGTTATCGTGCCATTCTTATGTACGATGCCGACAAGATGACCGTCGATGCGATGGGGGCGTTGCTCAAAACTACCGAAGAGCCGCCTGATAAAACGGTGTTGTTTTTCACGGCTAGCGATTTGTCAGGATTAACCCCGGCTTTTATTTCGCGTTGCCGAATTTGGCGCGTGCCGCAAACTTCTGCCGCTGATGCATTACGATTAGCGTCTAGTGCCGGCTTGAGCGATGATCAGTATGCGCGCTTGTTGCAAGTGTTCGGTAACCGCGATGTCGTGCTTGAACTAGATACGAAGCAACGGCAGCACGTCCTCAAAATTATTGATGATTTCGATTTATGGATTACCCGCGAGCTGCAAAGCGATAAGTTGGTGAAATTTGCGCAAGGCGCTAAGCATAATGATAAGCGTAGTTCCGGCATGTATGATTTAGCCGTAGTAAGGTCTTTGTTAGCCAGCGTCGAGATACAAGACGACTTCCTAGTAACTCAGGCGCGTTGTATTGACGCACTAAATGACGGAATTTCGTTGCTGCAATCCCAGGTCAACCCTGACGTGGTTTTGAAAAATACTCTAGCGTCGCTGAACGTCTAAAATAGCTAGTTGTGGGGCTGTTTGGGTAAGCGACTTACTACATGTAGTAATGCGCAAAATAATTGGTTATTTGTGGCAAACGCTATAGGGCATGTCCGATACATAAATCACCTCAGGGTTGCTCATGTCTCACAACAAAATCAAACCACTCCTTCAAGAATTGCGTCGCCACACCGGCTATAGCTTTCCACTAGAGGCGTACATCTTCGTTTTGGAGGCACTGGATTACACAATATATATGCAAGGCCATACCGGTGGGCCGCTCGCCTCGTCGCATATAACGCCTGATGAGCTTTTAAAGGGCATCCAGCGCTACGCTAATAACGAGTTCGGCTCCATGGCGTCATTTACCTTTAATTCGTGGGGAGTCACGGAAACTGCTGATTTTGGCACTCTAGTGTTTGACATGTGTGCTGCGGGGCTGTTAAATAAAACAGAGACCGATAAGCAGTCCGACTTCGCGAACGGCTTTGATTTTAAACTCGCCTTCACTAGCAACGTTCCTCCGTCACAACTATGAAATCAGCTAACCTAGTCCGCGCCATTGTGGTGTTGTTTAGTCTATGGTTAATCTGGTTGTTGCGAAAGGTGACTGTGCCGTTGCTCGGCGCTTATTTGTTTATGTTGGTGTTGCAGCCCTTGCAGCGACGGCTAACGCAGAAACTGCCTAGTTCGGTTGCTGCTTTGTGTTGCGTTTTGGTTTTATTAGTCGTTCCGGCAATCGCATTCTTGCCAGCAATCTTTGACTTCCAGCACTTGCTTAGTCAAGTTCCTATGGACGACCTTGGCGGACTAAGTACTCAGTTGCGCGTGCAGTTTAATGAATGGCATGCATCGCTTCCTTTGTGGGCAGCAGAAATGTTTGATCCGGCGATGTTCGAGCCCCAAAAGTTTGTTGAAGCGACTAGCCTACAACTCAAAACGGCAGCTAATGGTTTAGTTGTTTTCTTTGGTGGCATGTTTGGCATTGTCTCGAGTATGGTCTTGCTGCCAATCTTCTTGTACTTTTTGCTACAAGGCGGTCCTTGGTTGTTGCGCATCAGGCGCGAACTACCAGCTTCATGGCATCCGTCATTCGATCGCATTCTTCCCCAGATAGAAGCAATCTCGACAAACTACTTGGTTGCCCGCGTCAAGGTTGCAATAGTTAAAATGTTAATCACGTGGGGCGTGTTGGTCCTACTCGGCTTCCCTGGTGCTTACTTTCTGTCGGTTTCGGTCGGCGCGTTGTCACTGCTGCCAGTGCTTGGACCTTTGGTCGGATTCGTATTGCTTGCGGTAGTAGGCTTCGCCGATGGCGGAATCGTTGGCGGCGGAATGAGCGGCCTTGCGGTTGCGGCAGTTATTTATGTGGTGCTTGAAGTCGTTGAGGCCTATGTTCTTATTCCGCGCTTTGTGGGCAAGGGGCTGGGGCTGTCAGACTTCGCGGTTATTCTTACTATCCTCTGTGGTGGCGCATTGCTCGGTATCCTCGGGCTCGTCCTTGCGGTGCCAGTTGTAGCTGTTTCACGTGTGCTCTATGCTGAGTTTGTCCGCCCCGTAATGAAAGACGGTAAGCCAGTTATTGATGAAGCAAGTTGAACACCAACAACTCGTTGGTTTCTGCTTTCGCAGTGATGGATTTGCTGCCAATAACTGCGCCCACGTATTTGGCGCACGTAACGCTAGCGATCACGGCAATTTCGCCTTCAGCGGAGGACGCGATATTACTGCAGCAACATCTGTCCGGAAATCATGGTGCGCATACCTGGGCGCGAATTCAGAACGACTTGTCGTAGGTGGGCAGACCCACACCAGCAATGTTGTGGTTGTCGACGACCAACTAGAAGGACGTGGTGCATCGTCTCCGTCAACCGTTATCCCTAATTGTGACGGACTGATAACGACTACGCCGGGTTTGCCACTCTACGTTGCAGTTGCGGATTGCTCGGCGGTGTTGCTGTCTGCTCCGGGAATGATTGCCGTCGTTCACGGCGGATGGCGTGGGCTGCAAACAAATATTCTGCGAGTTGCCATCGACAAAATGGTCGCCCTCAAAGCTGATCCACAGCAGATTTGTGCGGGTATCGCTCCATGTATCAGCGCAGTGTCGTACGAGGTAGGACCCGAAGTTGCTGCGGACTGTCCGACTATTGCCAAATATCAAGGTCGTGGTGATCGCTGGCAGGTGGATATCACAAAATGGGCTAAGCAGCAATTGCTAGATGCCGGGTTGTCAGCTTCCAACATTGAGGTTAGTGGCATCGATAGCGGCAGCGACAACCGCATCTTCAGCCATCGCCGGCAGGGCGCGGCAGCTGGCCGCAACGGCTTACTGGCAGTGTTAAGCGATTAGCCGTTACTGGCGTTTATGTCGGCGTATTCGCTAACGTTAGCAATATCTAGTTCGAGGTTGCTGAACAATTCTTGAATAGCACGAAGCAGAACAGGGTCCTCTACGTAATCGCCAACAAAGCCATTACCTGGAAACACTTCTCCTCGCGCATCAGAAACGCGCGTCCGCAAATAACGTCGTACCCAGCGACGAATGTCACCACCTTCTAATTCGGTATTAAGGCCTTCGTAAAAGGTGTCCCATCCGGGGTAGTCTTCGAGATTATGATGATCGTTAATGGCCAACTCGACTGCTTGCTGGCGGTGCTCTTCGAACAACAACTTCGCGTAATCTTGAATCTGTTCATCTTCAAGTAAGTGCGATATTTCTCGCGCCTCGATAAACGGTACTTCCTCAAAGGCAGATTCTATGTCAGGAGAAACGCCACCCTGCTTAGTCACCTTACCCAGATGATCGCGCAAAGTATGAATAGTCGAACCATCTGGCAAGTAATAGTAGGCGATGGTTAGTTTTACACGATCGCCATAATCGTACTTGTCGTTATTGTTACTATCGGTGTATTCTTCCCAATCATCGTGAATGCGGTTTTTGCCAGCGCCCTTGTCGGTGTCTACGAACTTCTCGTCAGTAGAAGTATTCATCTCGAAGATGTTTTGCACAGAGCCCTTGCCAAAAGTACGTTCACCAATAGTGATCGCGCGACCATGGATAGACAAAGCACCAGAAACAATCTCTGAAGCGGAAGCACTGTATTTATTTATCAGGATGGCGAGTGGTACATCTTTTGGAATGAATGCGCGCCCACGCGTGCGGTATTCGCGATCACTCTCTGCGCGTGACTTGGTTGTTACTATCAATTTGCCTTTAGGCAAGAATAGATCACAAATGTCAACCGCCTCATTTAGATAACCACCCGGGTTGTTACGCATGTCTAAAACCACGCCTTTCACGGGACCTTGCTTTCTTGCATCAGCAATAACGTCGAATAATCTTTGCGCAACGTCAGATGAAAAGCTAATTAATTCTATGTAAACGATACCACCTGGCAAGAGGTCACTGCGCACAACAGGTATCTTGATTCGGTCACGTACAACATCATAAAAGTGTGGTTCTGACCAACCTCGGCGAACGACTTCGAGCTGGACTATCGTCCCTGGAGGACCTTTGAGGCGCTTGATGATTTCGTCGTTTGGTTGGTCGATAGTACTCCAGCCATCTACAGTAATGATGCGGTCTTCACTGAGCAGTCCTGCGCCATAAGCTGGGCCCGAGTAAATAGGACGCGTGATTGTGAAGACACCGTCGACGGTTTGAACATACGCGCCAATACCACCGTATTCTTGAGTCATGCCAAACATGAAATCGCTGAATTCGTCACCTGAAAAATAGGATGAGTGTGGGTCGAGCAAATGCAGCATGCCGTCGGCGGCGGCACCGATTAATTCTTGACGCGTATAATTCTTGCCCTCC
>JAQWRF010000156.1 GCA_029243845.1 Planctomycetota bacterium
TCTAATGGTCGGTTGCAGCTCGCTTGAATCGGCTTCACGTCTAGATAGTTTCAGCCAAGATTTACTTCCGCAAACTAAAACTTTGCGTGTGATTGGCAACACTGGCGACATCGTTATTTCGGGGCTAACAGCGCACAACGGTATCCATGTCGACGTCGAGTACTTTACGCAAGCCGATTCTCTCGAAGAGGCCCAAAAGTTAATAGGCCAATTAAAGGTAACTTCAAGCTACGCCGACGGAGGAATCGCGATCCTTGAAGTTACGGGTTCTTATGATAATTGTGGCGCAAATTTATCTTTGCAAGTACCTGAGGGGGTTAATTTAGACATTCGCGCCAGCAATGGCGATGTTTATGTCGTGCCCAGAGTAAAGACTCTGACCGTGCGCACCGTAAACGGTGATGTGATTCTAAATTCACACAGTAAGGTGCGCGCTAAAACGACTAACGGCAACATCCATTTAGCCGGCAATAGCACTGATTTCGATTTGCGCTCAGAGAATGGTGATATTAATCTAACACAATCAGCAGCATTCTCTGGGTCGGGTTCGATGATCACGACTAACGGCTCACTGCGCGTTAGCAATAGCGAGACTATCGATGCAAAAATAATCGGTGCAACCAGTGACGGCATTTACATGATTTATGGGCCGCCGCTATTTAAAGATCAAGGCACCGGGCTGATTAGATTAAACACCACCAACGGTGACATCAATATCATTCACTATGCGATGCCTGCCGAAGTAGAATAGGGGCATGCTCGAACTCTTAGTAGTCGGATTAGCGGGTGGCTTACTGCCACTGCTAGTCAAATGGAATGACCGTCGCTTGCACATCGCGCTCGCGCTTTCTACCGGAATTTTCCTCGGTGCAGTGTTTTTGCACATGCTGCCGGAACTCCCGGACGTCATCGATGACGCCACCATCGAGCCGAGATTATTGTGGGCGGTAGCCCTCGCCGGGGTGCTGGCGATTTACTTTTTAGAGTCGCTAGTATTCAGAACTCACGACCATGATGATGTCCACCGCCATACCGCTGTAGGCTACGCAACGCTTGCCGGACTGTCACTGCATGCTTTCACCGTCGGCATAAGTCTGTCAGTACCCGGGCTATCCACGCCAATCATGGTCGGTGTTTTATTCCATAAAGTCTTCGAATCCTTTTCGTTAACCTCTGTTTTTCAGTTAGCGCACTTCACGCAAAAGAAAGTCGTGACGCTGATTACACTGTTCGCCTGCATTACCCCGCTTGGGCTATTACTCGGTAGCAAAATATTGCCGCAACTGTCACCAAATGCTACAGCCATCGCTGTTGCCTTGGCGGTCGGCACCTTTTTATACGTCTGCCTAACGGAATTGCTCCCTGAAGTATTTCACCATAAAGAAGACGTCGTAGCCAAGGTTGCCTTATTGCTCGTCGGCATCGGCGGCATGGCGTTAATCCAATGATTGACTTCTTTGGCGCAATCTGGTCGATATTGGTTGAGGCGGGGCCGTGGCTACTTGGCGGTTTTTTTATTGCCGGATTACTTAAAGAATATATCCCGCAAGACAAAGTTTTTAAACATCTGGGACACGATAACTTCATGTCCGTGTTCAAGGCGTCCATCATTGGCGCGCCACTGCCTCTATGCTCCTGTTCCGTTATTCCGACGGCTGCAAGCCTAAAACAAGCTGGGGCCTCTCGCGGCGCAACCACCGCTTTCTTAATCGCCACCCCCGAAACTGGAGTCGATTCAG
>JAQWRF010000189.1 GCA_029243845.1 Planctomycetota bacterium
CGCCTTCATGAGCGAGCTAGAGCGTGGTTTTTCTAGCGCTTCTTCGCGCAGGCGTTGGTGATCTGCGCTGTCGTCGACTAATTTTAATGAAATGTCGCCAAGCTTGAGCTCAGATCCAGAGAACCATTCACCCTCGGCGACCTGAAGGCCACCGCTAAAAGTGCCGTTTGTCGAGCTTAAATCTTTAAATGTGACTGTGCCGTCGGCGCTCACAGATAACTGCAAGTGCTTGCCAGACACAGAGTTAGAAGCGACTACTACATCATTTGTAGCGGCGCGACCAACGGAGTGGTGTCCTGGGGCAAGCTCGTACGTCTTGCCAGAATCAGGACCGTCGTGGATCTCTATTTGAACCATAAGGGAAAGGGGTGCAGTAAGTGCGAAGTAAGCATACGATAGCGCGTATGCTCATAGCAAATACTAGACTTACACTTATCCGTGTTATCATCTGCAGTTACTAATTACCATGAGTAGATTCTTCTTTGTAGAGCAACTTCCGGTCCTGAGCGATAGCCCATGGACGGCACCGTCAGAACTCGTCCGACATATGCGCGCACTTCGCCTAGCTGTTGGCTCTGAGATTGTCCTTTTACCCCAAAGCGGCGACGGCGTTGCAGCAGAATTACTCGAAAATAGTGACTTATTGCTGAAAAGCGTTATCAGAAGGCCCCTTCTACATCTACCCGACATTAGCATTGCAAGCGCTTGGCCCAAAGGCAGTCGTGGCGACGAGCTAGTGCGCCGCGCCACCGAACTAGGTGTAAAGCGCCTAATTCCTTTAAGTTGCGAACGAAGCGTGGTTGGGCGCAAGGAGTTGTCACCGAGCAAAGTATCCCGTTGGCACAAAATCACCAAAGAGGTCTGTCAGCAGTGCCGGCGCCCAGATTTGCCGTTGATTGAGGGCGAATTACTTACCATCAAGCAATTAGCCAGCACTTTCAGCGACCACTTGCGCATTTGCCTAAGCCCAGGAGCGACACCGCTTGGCCAAGTCGTAGCTCAAAGTGACCAACCCATACTGTTAATTGTTGGGCCGGAAGGCGGATTCAGTCCGGCAGAAGAACAACAGCTCAAAGAAGATGGCGCTCAACTCGCGGGTATCGGCCAAACCATCTTGCGTATCGAGGCCGCGGGTCCCACTGCGCTGGCGATTGCCAGCCATAGTCGCCAATCAAAGTAGGCCCTGCGCGCAAAAACTGAAATGACCATGCTTGCTCACCACGATGTGATCAAGCATTTCGATACCAAGCAACTTACCCGCCCGCTTTAGGCGGCGCGTCAAAGCTTTATCGTTAGCCGAGGGCTCAACATCGCCCGACGGATGATTATGCGCCACAATAAAAGCAGCGGCGCGGTGCGTAACACCGGGAACCAACACTTCTCGAGGATGCACTAAACTTGCAGAAAGAGAGCCGTGAGATATTTCTTGTTGATGCAAGATGCGACCATTGGCATTGAGATACAACGCGTAAAACACCTCGGTGTTATGAGTACCGATGATAGTTCGCACGTAATCAGCCACGTCATCGCCGTTTTTTACACTAGGCAGCAACTCAACACGACTATCTGCTGCAAGTTTGCCTAACACCAGTGATGCGGACAGTCGTCGCGCTACTTCGAGACTGTAGCCAAAACGCACCGATATCTCATTAGCGTTCAACCCCGTAAATAAATAAAGCTGCCGTGCATTCAACTCTGGCAAACACAGAGTGTCGGTTATTTCTTCATCTACCTTCATACCAAGTAGACGCCGCTCACATCATCAAGACATTAATTACTATCCGCTAAAAACTGGCGATGCAAAGCGTCACTATCCGCGAGGGCGTTGCCAAAAGTAGCCTGCCACGCTTCGTGCAACTCAGAGCCTCGCATGTTCTCGAACAACAACCCGAAAGAATCTGCGCCATAACGTTCGCGAACGAAATCACATAGCGACAACGAATAAGCATAAGCTGCGCGCACTTGTTCCGCATCCGTCCATGAAGTCCAGTTGCCCTGCAGGTCGGCTAAGCTCGGCAAATCGCCTCGCAAATAAGCATCACGGACTACATCCGCATCGCGTGGTTCGTAAAGCTGCGCCAACCCCTCTTGAACAAATGTCGGGAACTTAATCCCAGTGCTATGCAACAAAGCGTGAGTCAATTCATGTTTCAGGGTAGCCAACATTTGCGGACGTCGCTCTGGGTAGTCGTCAACAACGACACGGATACGGCCATCGTAAATACCCGCCGACCAATCTGGCGCCTGCCCTTTGTAGTCATTGGAATCTAACCATAACACCACGATACGTCGTTCATTTTGAATGCCCAACAAGCCACTAATCTCAGACCAAGCACGTTCTAGATCTTGCTGCAAGTCATCTATATTGCGCACCATGCTGCGGTTTTGCGAATCAAAAGAGCTATCGAAATGCGCAGTCGATAAGGGTAAGTAATTTGCGAATGCTTCGGCCTCAACTTTGAGCTGCACTAAGCGTTGCGCATAACGCTCGTTCTCCGATTCAAGATTAACTGCCGCCTGCATCATCTCTACAGCGAAGTCAGCCTTGCCGCGCAATGACGCTATCTCTGCGCGCAATGCCAGCAACGAAGCATGCTGAGGGAATTCGGCGAGAGCTTCATCCACAATTTCACGCGCGGCTTCAATCTCGGCGGTCAACAACAATAAACGCGCCAACGATAATTGCGGATGGCCTTTGTCGTGGTGCCATGCAATAGCTTGACGCCAAACCTCTCGCGACTCTTGATGGCGATAAAGACCTTGTAATACATTCGCCCAGTGCCCGGCAACTCGCGAAGCATTCACCGCGATAGTGTTTTCTGGATTTGCCTCTAACGCATAAAGCTGCGTCATTATTTCATAAGCAACTTGATATTGCTTGGCATTGACGGCCTCTAGCGCGAGATTATGCAACTCGATGACTTCCGAGTTGTCTACAGCGACGACAGTGGACGATTCTGTTTGTTGCTTATCACTAGTACCGATTGCTGAGCGCACAAACGGATCGACACTTTGTTGTTCATCAGCCTCACCGGCATCGTCATCTTGCATAACAAAAAAAGTCATGACGACGACAGTTAAAAAAACTGCGGCTCGCATCAACAACTTTAGATTACTGCTCATTGATTTATTATAGCGAGTCTCGCAGGCAAGACAGGCCAAAGATGATGCGCTATAGCTTGCGGAATCCAGCTTCCATCGCCGCTACAAAAGCATCGACCTCAGTCTCACCCATAGGAGTCGAGAGCACACCGGCGCAAGTGTTCAGCATAATGAAACCTGAAGAAAACATGTGGTCGAGCTGCACTTTGATCTTACGGTTTTCTTCATCCGTAGCAAAAGTTTCGCGGTAGTTGCGCGGCGCATGTTCTTTAAAATGCACGCGGAACATCGAGCCGCCACCGGTGACACAAGCTTTGATATTTGTCTTCTTTATCGCAGCTTCAAGCCCCGTCACTAGCCGCTGAGTCAACTTATTAAGGCGTTCAACCGCCTGCTCGTCAAACGCTTCCATGGCTGCCATGCCTGCAGTCAAAGTCACGGGGTTAGCAGAGAATGTTCCTGAATGCGGGAAAAGGACCTTATCGGCGAGGGGGTTCATCACATCCATAACATCGGCGCGACCAGCAAGAGCGCCAACGGGGAAACCTCCACCGATGGCTTTGCCGAGCGCAGTCAAATCAGGTTGACAGTCATACCATGCTTGCGCGCCTGCAAACTCAGAGCGGAACGTTACCACTTCATCGAGCACCAACAGTGCGCCGTTGTCGTCTGCCCACTTTCGCAATGCCCGGAAGAACTCAGGCTCGGCTTTCATTAAACCCACACGGTGCGGCATCAAGTCGAGCAGGATTGCTGCGATTTCGTCTTTATGTTGATCGAGAATAGCAATCGCTCGCGCGGGATCATTAAACGGAATCACGATGACATCGTTCAATGCCGAAGTCGGTGTGCCATACGCGACTGGCACGCTTTGCGGATGATCTTCGCTACCCCAAACTTCGGGTGTCGTAGTTTGACTAATTTCAGCGTAGTCATAAAGCCCGTGATACGCACCC
>JAQWRF010000089.1 GCA_029243845.1 Planctomycetota bacterium
ATCGTCTACTTCGAGGCCGAGTAGGTGCATCATAGTTGGCGCCATGTCGGCGATTTGGAAGCCCGTTTTGCGGTGGTCCTTCTTGACGACACCCTCACCTTCCCATCCGTAGATGCCGTGCGGACGATGCATCGCAGGCCGGCCTTCGACTGCCGGTTCGGCGACCACTGAATGTAATGGATTCGGTGACATATTACATGCCGTTTCCTTAGTGATGCACTGAATATCGGGTGCGATGTGCAGTTGCTCACCTTCCCATAGGTCTTCGCGCTTGAAAGCGCGTGCAATGATTTTGGCGCCATCGGGTGCGCGCATTTCAGTCACCTTACTGATGATTTCTTCGCGCAGCGCTTCGTATTCGTCGCCTTCATTGACGATACCTTCTGGTTCGCGACCTTTAAGGTTAATCAGCACGATGTCTTCGCCGCCAGAGAAACTCGAGTAAGCACGCGTCTTTGACCAATCGATCATATCCGTTAGCGCCTGCTCTTGGCCTCCACCTAACTTACGGCCACGGGCAGTTAAGATGCGTAATATTCCGGTACGGCGCAAAAGGCCATTCCATTTTTTAGCTAACCACAGTTTACGCTTCATTGATTGAGCCGATGACTTAAGAACCAGGTAGCCGTTATCAAGCAACCACTTGTTCATGTAATAGCGATAAGTAATCGGACCGAAACCGTGATCAGAGCAGGTGCCGAAAACAACTTGGCCATCGAGTGTTTTTGATTTATCGCGCAGGCGACCGAAAGCGTCATCTACAGCTGTGTAAACATCCGCCAACATGTTTTGCCGCGACTCCCATTTACCGGGGTTAGCCTTTTGCCATTCAGGATCTTGGTAACACCAAGCCTGATGCGATGTTAGATCGACCTGGCGGAACACCAACACAAACAAATCGGGATCGTACTTATCAATACAGTACTCGCCCATTCGCGTTATCTGCTCGATAACGTGGTACATCGATTTTATTGCGGCGGCTTCATTCGCCGAATGAAACAATATTTCAGGCTCATTGTCTGCGGGCACGTCGCCGATAGCTTCCTCAAGTTCAGCACGCAACTCGGGTGGGTAAATGAAATCGGAGGCGCGGTCGGGAGTTAACAAACCACCAATCATGCAACCATTCACTTCTTCGACAGGGAAGGTTAGTGGCATCGTAATCGACACGACTTTCTTACCCGCAGCCGACGCCAGCTTAAAGACGGTTGGCGCTTGCACGGATTCGAGCGACACCACTGGCCGCTGATAAGAACCATGACGCTGTTCTCGGAAAAAGAACACGCCATGCTTGCCAGGATGAACCCCTGTCATAAATGACGTCCAAGCCAACGATGAATTTGGCGGATTGGTCGACAGCAGCGGACCCATCGTGCCGTTGTTTTGCATCGCCGCCAAATTAGGCAACTTACCCTCGGCGATCATAGGGTCAATGATGCTGAATGTAGCACCGTCGATACCCGCGAAAATTACTCTCTTACGTTTGTTGTCTGACATGAATCAATTACTTTTGAACAAGGATAACCTATCGCCCCCTACTTTGACTACAACAGGATCGAGCTGTTTTAATACAGCACACAATAGTATGTAAATAGTTCCTGCAAGTAGCGCACCCCAAATAGCATAATCTTCAAGGCCAGCCACAAAAATAGCTCCTACCGAAACTGCCGTAATGCCGACATAAGGCAATAGACGCACAAAAATCGGCCATGGCGATCCCAGGTGTTTCGCGACCACCACCACCTTAATCATGAACTCGACAAAAGCCGTTATCGCGGACGCCATCGCTGCGCCTAGAATGCCGTAGGCCGGTATGAGGAGCAAGTTGAGTGCTAAGCTTGAAACAGCAATAACGCCGCCAATCATCGGGGCTTTACGCTCGGTGTCTTTGTAGCCAAGCATCACAAAGCCAATTGGGCCGCCAATGCAATCAAACAATACGGCAATCAGTAACACCTGCAGCATCTGGCCGGTCGTACCGAGCACTCCGTTTTCTGGGCTACCATTAAGGTAGTCGGCACCGAAGAAGTTAGAGATGTTATCGGCATAAAGAAACACCACTGCGGCTAACGGAATTGCCCAGAAGCCTTGCCAACGCACTGCACGGGAATAGGTCTCACGGACGGCGCTTACATCTTTGCTATCACCCGTTTGTTGTGCCATGCGCGGAAATAACGCAGTGTTAAAGGCAATGGTGATAGTGTGGAAAATAATAGCCACGCGCACCGCCTGTGCATAAATCGCTCGCGCCACATCGGCGTCGGCGGCGACTCCTTCGACCATGCTGACGAACAAAACTCCTATCAGCAAAATATCTAAGCGGTTGCGTAACATACGCAACATACGAAACACTGCGATAAACCCTGATGACTTAATTAGGGAAAATGCATCGCTCAACTTGGCGCTAACGACCTCGCCGTTAAGCAAATTCTTTTCCATCAACGAGCGCATAATGCAAGCACGTAATAAAGAGCCTATACAAAAACCGACGAGTACTCCGAGCACTCGCAAATGTTGTGGCAAGGTGTAAATTGCAATCACCGCCAAACCAGCGCGCAATAATCCCGTTAGTATTTCAACAACTGCAGGCTTGGCCATGCGCTCGTGCGCCTGAAACAATGAATCGCAAACCGATCCAATCGCATCAGCGAACACTACCGTCATCGTGATGGCGAATAACACAAAATGCCACTCCACGAATTGCTCGCGCATGTATTGCTCAAAGAACAAATAACAGCCCAAAACGACAGTGGCGATCAAAGAACCGACGATTACCGCCAGGATGCCATCGGCGTAATACTTGGCCGTTAACTCTTTAGCGCGCGCAACCTCGCGCGTAATTACTAGCGGAATACCGAAGGACGATATCATGCCGCCAAAGAACAAAAAAGTCGCCATCAGCGAATAGACTCCGTTTTCGGTAGTGTCCACTTGACGCGCTAGCACCATACCGAATACCGCATAAATAGCGATGCTAAAAAATTTAGCTACGGTTAACAGCAGCGAATTTTTGGCGATTAAACTCAACTAAAAAGTGGAATCAAAGTATTGCGCAAACGTTGAAACAAATCGGCAGTCGCACGAGTGTCGCGCAAACAATACTCGGCTATGTCGTCATACTTACCAGCCCGCGCTTTGGCCGCCACCATGCTGCCGTCCATTTTGCCTTTTGGCGACTCTACTTCGAAGCGGCGACACCAATAATCTAGCGAATACGATTCGCGTGCTGCGCCTTGGAAATTTAGGATTTCCATTAAGTCGCAATGATCTTTTATGCTGTAACGGTAGCC
Organism: Planctomycetota bacterium; assembly: GCA_029243845.1. Taxonomy (GTDB): domain Bacteria; phylum Planctomycetota; class UBA1135; order UBA1135; family UBA1135; genus JAPKEZ01. Next base: position 3,291 of record JAQWRF010000089.1, read on the forward strand.
GGTCAATTGACGCGTCGGAACGACATTTAGCATTGCTGAACGCGTCATTAATACTGGGCCGTCGTAACCGCGTCCGTTGTAAGTAACAACAGTGCCCCATTCGGCGGCAAGCTTCCAAAACTCGCTAAGAATTTCGCGTTCATTGCCACGGAAAACTTTAGTGCCAGGAATGTCTTTGTAGTCCTCCCATTTGCAGCCCGAGCCGTGTACTAAAACCGCTCCTTGATCTTTGGCTAGATTCCAGATGCCAATCGATACCACACGACCGACGCCACGAATTAAAGCCAAGCGGTTTTGTACGTCTTCTTTACCCTTACTCGATTTACGCGATAGCAAATAGTGGCGGGTTGCCTCGTCAAGCTCTTCCCACTCAAGGCCAGCGACCTCAATATCAAAAGCTACAATCGGCGACCGCAAGCCGTCTGGAGTTGCAGTGTTGTTACTCATCGTCCACGTATCCTAACTGATTGAGGTTATCGATAAACACCTCGTCAAGACCTTCTCCGGGGACCAACGGCGCCGTAGCCTCGCGAAAGCCCTCGCGGTAATCAACGCCCGCAAGCGGTGGATGATTGGCAATCCACTCATCAGTCATGAGATAACGCAATGTCTTCCCTTCCATATAACTGCCTGGCGCTAGCGACAGCAAATCAAGCATAAATGGCGCAATGTCATAAATGTAACCGACCTTACGCTTGCCTGCTCCCAACAACCCCTGCTGCTTAACTCCCGGCCCCGCCAAAATGAAAATTCCGGGGGGACCCTCTTCGTGCGCACCAGATTGCGGATGGCTAGGCTTAGTGACATTCGCCGGCCCCATGCCGTGATCAGAAATAATTAAGAACCGCGCGTTCTCTGGAGCGTTGGCTATAACCTCGCCAATCCATTCATCCACTTGCATATAAGCTTTATCGATATGTCCGCCAATTTTATCGCTCATCTCTGTAGGTACAGGATATTGAAAAGCCTCAGGCTCGCGGTATCTCCAGAAAAAATGTCCGGCTACGTCTGGCAAACCTAAATACAACATGCGCAAATCGGCACTGCGCCCAGTGTTTTGCAGGTTGTTAAATATTTTTTGGTGAGTGCGGTCGGCGTGAAATGTGCCACGGAATAAAATATCACGCTGGAAAGGCACTTTCCATTCAGGCGATATAGCACCGAAACGCTTATTGTATTCCCTGACCAATGGCCCCTTGGGTTTGCCCTCGTCAAGCAACGCATTAATGTCATTTTGCAAAGAATTCGGATATGTCAATAGCGGGATACCCTCATCCCAAAGCAAGGGCTTCCAGAGGATGGCCGCCTGCACTTGCGCGGCATAAGAGGCGACAATGCGCCCGTTATCGATTTCTTCTGCCGGCCATGAAACCCACCACGCCACCGAATCTACATCACGACGATTGTCGGCAGCGATGTTCCAGACTGCTGGCACTTTGCGGCAATTAGAAGTAAAAGGCAAACCATCCCGCAGCATATTACCTTGTTCATCTTCTTCAGAAAAATTCGGAACGCCATGTTCTTCGGCAAGCACACCAGTGGCTATGGAAGTCCATAGTCGTGGTGAATAGGTTGGAACGTCGGTGAACAGTTTGCCGCCGACACCCTTTTCGATTAGCGATGCCAAGTGCGGAACCTTGCCAGCGCGTATTAGCGGCTCGAGTACAGGTAGAGTCATACCATCGACCCCGATTACAATTAGCGGTGCCTCATCGAAGTTCGAATGAGGAGGTTGTTGCTTGGAGCATGCGAGTGCCAGCAACGGCAGGCAGAGTATTAGTTTTAGCACAAATTAGTCTAACTTAACGCCAACCTTTTTGCGTCGCTTCGCAAGCCGGTTTCGTAATATTAACCAACCAACAATGGTTAGTAAATATTGTGGTATTAACACTCTAAAGTCGGCTTGCTGTTCGCGCTCGAAATTGACGGCGCATCCGCCGCCGCCGCTGCTTGTGGAATTGAGTCCGCCATTACCACTACCAAGATTGCTACCCTCGAAGGTAAATCCGCTCATAACTGCTCCCTGCCCTGATGCAGTCATTACCTTTAGAGCGTAGTTACCGGATGCCGAGTTATTGGCAGTGGTTGCCTTCAATTCAGCTGCTGAAACAATCGAAGTCGCGGCTGCTCTCTTGCCACCGAGACCGGTGACCGGATCGACGCCAAACCATACCTCAGTGACACCTGCAAAGCCGCCGCCGAATAAGTCAACGATAGTGCCACCACCTTTAGGGCCTTTGCGCGGAGTGAAGCTGCTGATACTAGGATCGGGAGCACTAACGAATTCAAAGAAGTCACTGACTATCAAATCAGATGATGCCGGGTTTTCGATCGTCAATTCAACACTACCGAGAGCGTGCGCCGGCATTTGGAGGTGCACTATTTT
>JAQWRF010000223.1 GCA_029243845.1 Planctomycetota bacterium
TTTTGGGTCGATATGCCCGGCCTAGACAAGCCCGAGACCGCCCTTGCTAATCATGTAGAACTAGGGCGCACAAGCGAAGTGATTGAGGGTATGAGATTCGACAGCGTGTTGCACTACCAAGCTGGCGCCGTTGTTGAAACAGTCACGACCACAAACATCAGCGGTGGTGGCTTGTACTGGCCTCAAAAAGTCAAGAGTCGTTTTTCGAGATACCCTCTAGGTTACACCATTGACCCAAGCCGCGACCGATCATGGATGGCGATGGAATTGCCGCTGATTTCAATTGGCTGCGGAGGTGGGAGTGGTGGTCGTTACGGACGCACGAAGCCTAAGCCAGATGCGGCTGATCTCGACCGCTGGTTTGTTGCACCAGGGCAATCCTTTACTCATCAATCGTTAAGAGGATTTGACTCCGAACAATTCAGAGACTTAGTTTTCGATTACGGGCGCAATGCTATTCGTGGAATTAGCCGGGTACGTGGTGCCGTACATACCGCGAATATCCCGCTGAACTACCCACCTGAATGCTTCCCTCACGAAGAAGGATGGCCGAGAATCTCATTTGAAGCTAGTTTTGATAAAGATAAGGGCTACTCTCATTTAAGATGTGAGTAATGAAGAAAGCTCTACTCCTCTTCTCTTTACTTTGTGCCGTTGCCTGCTCCACCGTGCCTGGTACCGGACGCTCGCAGCTTAACTTCATGAGCTCCGCTCAAGAGATGAGCCTTGGGGCACAGTCCTATCGAGAAATACTAAAAGGCGAACGAGTCATCAAGCAAGGCCCTGATGCGGCAATGGTTCAAGAAATTGGGCGGCGCATTGCTAAGTCGGCAAAAGAATATTTGCCTCAATCCGATGCCAACAAGTTTCGCTGGGAATTCAAGCTGATCGACGACCAGGCAATGGTCAACGCTTGGGCACTGCCTGGTGGCAAGACTGCTGTTTACACGGGATTACTTCCTATAACCGGCGACACTGACAGCCTTGCTATGGTCATGGGACATGAAGTAGCGCATGCCTTAGCTCATCATGGCGCCGAGCGCATGAGCCAAGGCGTCTTGCTGCAAATCGGCATGATAGGCGCGTCTGTTTCAATGCGTGACATGGATTACGAAGACCGCACCATGATTATGGCGGGACTAGGCCTTGGTGTGCAGCTTGGCGTGGTTTTACCTTTTTCTCGCGACCACGAAAGTGAGGCGGACGAAATCGGCTTGATGCTTGCCGCGAATGCTGGCTACAATCCTGAAGCTGCCATTGGTTTATGGGAGCGCATGGGTGCGAGCGGCGAAGAACCGCCAGAGTGGTTGTCTACTCACCCAAATTCTGAAACGCGCATTCAACGATTGCGCGAGTTGATGCCGAAAGCGATGGCTCTTTACCGCGAGGCGGCGATTCAATGAAAAAAATCGGCATTGATGTTGGCGGAACTGCTGTCAAGATTGGATACTTTATTGACGGCTCATTGATTGAATGCAAGCGCTACGCTCAAATTGACAACCTCGATGCCTTTCGCGAGCTGTTACGGCATTCAGATATCACTACTTTTATAGATGATAGTTTTATAGGTGCTGGAGTTGGCGTACCAGGGGTAGTGGATGGCAACTGCGTTCAGGACTGTCCAAACATCAAGTGGTTAGAAAAAATAGATATGGTCAGGGTGTTGGCTGATTCACTAGGTGAAAATTACAAA
>JAQWRF010000227.1 GCA_029243845.1 Planctomycetota bacterium
ATGGCGTTGGCCCAATCCGATACATACATGGCGCCGTCGTCCCCGAATTCAATATCTGTAGGTCGAAAGTTAGGGTCGGCCGAAACCATTAGGTCTCCGACATCTGTGCCACTGACGTCGCCGGTTGCTGAATCACGGTCAAGTGAATATTGTTTTAAACCTAAGAATGCGATTGAGTTGGCAATCAAAAAGTTACCCTGCATTTCGTCAGGAAAATGATCACTCGACAAAATAGTTGAGCTCGGCACCGGACGCACCGTGTGCTGCAACAGCTTGCGCATTTTGAAATCACCATCACCCGTTGGGCGTACTTGGTAGGCGGCACCACCCGTAGCATCGGTGGCGTAGTGGTAACCCCATTCATCAAAGCTGATGCCGTGCGGGTTGGGGCTGTTGTGTGCATGAAAACTAAATTCGTAAGTGCGCGGGTTGAAGCGGTACATTCCGGACGCGTGATCTTCTTGATTAGTCTCCCATGGGCTTTCGACATTGGACACTAAAAACACGCCGCGCTGATAGTAAAGAAAACCATCTGGGCCAATGGCAAAGTTGTTGGCAGCGTGGTGAGTGTCGCCCGAATCAATGCCGCTCATCAACACCATGCGCACGTCAGCGACGTCGTCGCCGTCGGTGTCTTTCAAAAACAAAATGTCAGGCGCTGACGCTACAACAACGCCACCATTCCAAAATTCAAAACCAGTCGGGTTGTGCACGTAAGCAAAGGTAATGCATTCATCGGCAACGCCGTCACGATTCTCGTCAGGGAGAATCAATAAACGGTCGTCCATTTTTTTGGACGGCTGCCATTTAGGGTAAGTCGTCCATGCTGCTGCCCATAACCGGCCGCTTGGGTCTACGCCTAGTTGCACAGGGTTAACGAGTTCGGGAAACATCTCTTCAGTCGCAAACAGGTTCGCCTCTAGGTTGCCTTTTAAAGTGAACTTGTCGATACCTTCTTCGCCAGTGATATAGTCATTCGACCCGAGCTTAGAAACACCGCCTTGGATTTGCGGCTTGTCTAGATTGCTTATAACTTCGACATCTTCGGGCATATTCGAGTCGTCGGCGACGATGCTTTCACCACTGGCTGCCGCCCAAATGACTTTATCGCGATTGGCGGTCATGACATCAAGCTGCGTGAGTTCATGCTGCAAAACATCTGCATTGGTTTGCCCGTCGGTGAATGACAAAGTAGAGCGCGAACCCCAAACATCGTTGCCGTCCGTTGCGCGGTAACGATTGAACCAATGCAGGTTCTTATCGAGCACGGATTGATGGATAGCCGTAGCATTTGAATTTGCCACGTCGGGCTTTTCTCCGAGTAACGACCAAACCAATTCAATGCCAATGCTGTGACTACCACCCACAGTAGGGTGTATCCCATCCTGGGTTAAGTAATGATCATTGGCGGCGTAAAGTTTTTTGGAGATAGCGAATAAATCGATATAACCGCATTCACTTGCTGCTGCAGCGGCGCGCGTAGCCTCAGCATAAGCAGCAAGCCGCATGTTGTTGTTGCGCCCGTCAGGCAGGTTGGGGTTGTCTAAGTTTTCGTGCGCAAGTGGTGAAACTAGCACAATGCGTGGTGCTGACTTGCCGTTGTATTTTTTCTCTCGAGTCTCAGCTATCCAATCGCTTAGCAGTTTCTCGTAAGCCGCCGGGTCGCCGTCGAAGGATTCGTTATAGCCAAACATCGCAATGATGACGTCTGCTTGCGAAATGGACAAGTAGTCGTCGGCGCTCGTGAAGCCGCTATTGCGTGGACGATGGTTGATGCGGTCACCGCTAAAACCATGGTTGCGCAGGCGAATGTTTTTGCCAGCAGTTTCGATTTGCAGGTAAGTCTCAAACCAGCCGTGATGCTGCAT
>JAQWRF010000090.1 GCA_029243845.1 Planctomycetota bacterium
GCCGAGCTTCTGTCGCAACCAGACGTCGACGGCGGCCTGGTGGGTGGCGCATCACTTACTGGCGACGACTTCTCTCCAATCATTAATGCCGCACGCGCATTAAGTTAAACAACGCATACCATGCAATTCTTACTTTACACAACTTTCTTTGTTTCGGCTCTACTACTCATTTTGGTCATCTTGGTCCAAGAAGGCAAAGGTGGTGGCCTTGGCGGCGCACTTGGCGGCGCAGGCTCTGAGACCTTCGGCGTTCGTGCCGGTGGCGTTAACAAAGTTACTTTCATCATTTTCTTGGTGTTTATTCTTTCTGCAATGTCTCTGCACTGGATATCGGACGAATCCAACTCAGGCTCGGCTCTCGACTTCGGTGAAGCTGCGCAGCCTATTCAGGCACCAGTAGATCCAACGCAGTAATCATGGCAACAACGATGTCATCTATTTCTGAACGAACCGATAAAGCACTTCGTAAATCCGAAGCGCTGCTTGAGGGGCATTTCTTGCTATCATCCGGGCGTCACGCAGGACGTTATGTGCAGTGCGCCCGTTTATTGCAGTACACTGATTTAGCTGCGCAGGTTTGTACAGATTTAGCAGATAAAGTTCGCCAGCAACTTGGCAACGATAAGCCTTTCGATGTCGTCATCGGCCCAGCAATGGGCGCTGTTACTTTTAGTTACGAGTTAGCTCGCGCATTTGGCGTGCGTGGGTTATTCGCTGAACGAGCAGCCGAAGGTGGTTTCGATTTACGCCGCGGGTTTGAAATTAAACCTAACGAGCGCGTCTTAGTCGCCGAAGATGTTGTCACCACTGGCAAATCAGCCGGAGAGGTTGTCACCATGTTGCGCGAAATGGGCGTGAGCGATATTTCCGCTGCATCTATTGTTAATCGCAGCGGCATTGCGAATCCATTTGGCGGCGACGTTAACTACTATAGCTGCATCGAAGTTGATGTCCCGTCATACACGGCTGACGCATGTCCGTTATGTGAAAGCGGAGAACATGGCGATGCTTACAAGCCTGGTAGCCGTCCAAATATTTAATTATGGCTAAGAAACCTACCGCCACTTTGGCCAGCATGACTGGCTTTGGGCGCGCGCAGGTCGAAACTAGCCAACTGTCAGTTAAGGTCGAGTTTCGCACCGTTAACGGCAAGGGATTTCATTGCAAGTTACGCATGCCATCCGACTTGCTCGAGCACGAAGCTAAGGTTGAAGGCATGTTGCGACAGGCTTTGTCGCGTGGTTCCATCTCGGGTTTTGTGAGCGTGCGCCGTAGCCACGACGACACGGTAGAGTTTGATCAGCAAGTTTTAAAAAATTATCTTGCCGCCTGGAAACGCACCGAAAAAAATCTTGGATTAGACGTGGTTTCACCGACCCTTAAAGATTTAATCTCGATGCCGGGTGCGATGCACTCTGCGCGTAATCCGCAAGGTCAAGTGCGCGCAGTCGAGCGCGTCATTAAGCAAGCTGCCGCCGAAGCGATTGTGGCCCTGCAAGATTCGCGTGCCAAAGAAGGTGTTCGTTTGGGCAAAGAGATGCAGCGCATTATTAGTCAACTCGAAAAGCTAGTCGCACGCACCGCGCGCCGCGCACCTGTCGCTGTTAAAGAGGTCTCTGCGAAATACGCATTGCGAGTCCAGCAAGCATTGGCTGCCGCTGGCGAGAACGACTCTTACGATTTAGGACGCGAGTTGATTGCTTTGGCTGAGCGCGCCGATGTTCAGGAAGAAATTGCGAGACTAGACATTCACATAGAGCGTTTACGTGCCACCATAAAAAAGGGCGGCGCGGTCGGGCGCGAGTTTGAATTTGTGCTGCAAGAGTGCCATCGCGAAATAACAACGCTGGGCAATAAGTCCTCGGACGGCAAGTTGTCAGAAATGGTCGTTGCGATGAAGTTATGCGCGCAACAATTAAAAGAGCAGGTCGCTAATGTCGAATAAGGGTCGCTTAATCGTGGTTTCTGGGCCGACAGCCTCCGGAAAGTCAACTCTCTGGAAGCGCTTAGTCGCACACCCTAAAGTCGATTTTTCAATCAGTGCAACCACCCGCGGCATTCGCAAAGGTGAAGTGGATGGCGAGGACTATATTTTTATTTCTAAAGAAGCATTCGAGCAGCGCATCGCTAGCAACGAATTTTTAGAATACGCGATAGTTCATACCAACTATTACGGGACATTGCGTTCAAGCACTGAAGCATCGCTAAATGCAGGCCATGACATCGTTTTAGAGGTCGACGTGCAAGGTGCTTTGCAGCTTGCCGAATGTAAATTGCCCATGGTGTCACTTTTTGTAGTGCCCCCATCGCGCGAAATTTTGATTGAGCGGTTGCGCCATCGTGGCACCGAAACCGAAGAGCAAATCACTACGCGATTGAAAGCTGTGGATGCCGAGTTGGCTTTCGCGAAAGATTATGATCATCAGTTAGTGAACGACGATTTCGAAAAAATGCTCGCTGAAGCCATAAGTATTCTTGGTTACGCAAAGGAGAACAGCAATGGCTAATATTTTACTGGGCGTGACAGGCTCCGCGGCATGCTTCAAGGCAGCTACGTGTGCGTCACAACTCACTCAGCAAGGGCATCATGTGCAAGTTGTGTTAACACCCATGGCGCTAGAGTTTGTCAGCGCTTTGCAGTTTTCGTGTTTGACCGGCGTGTCAGCTATTAGCCACGACGATTCTCAGCTCGACCCTGCCGGCATGGAGCACATCTCGCTGGCGCGCCAAGCAGATTTAATGCTGATTATGCCGGCGACTGCCAACACTATTGGGCATATTGCTAATGGCATCGCAAGCAACCTGTTAACAACTTTGGCATTAGCGATTAGCGATGATATTCCTAGACTGATTGCGCCGGCGATGAATCCCGAGATGTTTGCGCATCCAGCAGTGCAACGCAATTTACAGCAACTCCAAGCGGATGGTTGGCAGCAAGTTGGTCCAGCAGCCGGAGTAACCGCTTGCCAAGAAGAGGGCGCGGGACGCATGCTCGAAGTCGATGAAATCCTCGAGATTGTTGCTAGCGTTCTAGGCTAATGGCGCGTTTCTTAGTTACAGCAGGACCAACGCGTGAGGCGCTAGACCCAGTGCGCTATTTATCTAATCGCTCTAGTGGTAAGATGGGTTATGCGATTTGCGATGCGCTCATCGCGGCCGGGCACGAAGTCGTTTTAGTTAGCGGCCCGACCGCATTAGAATCGCCGGTGAATGCCGAT